>CAYNHL010000162.1:0-6928 GCA_964397015.1 uncultured Desulfobacterales bacterium
CGTGTTCAAGGTTTTTTCCCTTGAAGTGGCACGATCCGGTTTGACGGTGAACGAGGCCCGGGAAGCAGGATTTGATCCGGTGGAAGCATACGTGAAAACAAGATCACGTGCCCATGGGCAGCCAGGCTCCACTCCGATTCATGTGAACATGGTGGCAGATAGAACAGGCGGGCGGTTGCTGGGCGTACAGATGGTGGGATATGAAGGAGTGGCCCACAGGATCAATGCCGTTGCCGTCGCTTTGCACAGCAAAATGACGGTGGAAGGCTTTTTCCAGACCGATCTGGCATATGCACCCCCGTTCGGCCCTGTCTGGGATCCGCTTTTGACAGCGGCCAGTCAGCTGGGAAAAAAATTGTGAGTTAAGAGGGAACGTAACAGTAACCGACAACAGGTAATATATCAAAGGAGGAAGTATGAGCGAAGAAATGAGTGCCGGTTGCGCCCGACCGACCGGAGGGCCGGTGGGCGAAAAGGCTGCAGACAATGACACTTCATCCAGTATGGATAACAAGAAAAAGGAGGAACAACAGATGATACAGGTTGGGAAAAAAGCACCGGATTTCATGGCACCCGGGTTTCAGCAGGGAAAATTCATAAATGTCAGTTTGTCGGATTATCTTGGAAAATGGGTGGTGTTATGCTTTTATCCCGGTGATTTCACCTTTGTCTGAGCCACGGAAATTTCAGCAGTTGCTGAAAAAAATGCCGCATTCCAGGACTTAGGGGTACAGGTCCTTTCCATGAGTGTTGACAGCATGTTTGTTCATAAAATGTGGAATGATCACGAACTGTCTAAAATGGTGGACGGCGGGGTGCCTTTTCCCATGCTGTCAGATGGCGGCGGCCGGGTAGGCAGCACCTACGGAGTCTATGATGCGGAAGCAGGCGTGGAAACACGCGGCCGGTTCATTATAGACCCGGACGGAGTGATACAGGGATATGAAGTCCTGACTCCCCCGGTAGGACGGAATGTCAGCGAAACAATCCGCCAGGTCCAGGCATTTCAACTTGTCAGGGAATCCAAGGGATCCCAGGCGACCCCTTCAGGATGGAAGCCGGGAAAAAAGACCCTGTCGCCTGGTCCTGACCTGGTAGGCAATGTCTGGAAAGAATGGAAAACATCCATGGCCTTTGAAGACTGATTTTTTTTATTACAGCTTTTTTAACACCGGCGGTTACAGGACCTTTATCACGACGGCGGTCAAATCGTCATCAAGGGTGTTGAGCAAAGTGAACGACTCAATTGCGTCAAACAGCGCCCGGAGTATGTCCTGGGCGCTGTTTGACGCCTGTTCCCGGATAATCTTCTGGAGACGGTCTTTGCCGAAAAATTCCTTTGAACTGTTTTGGGCTTCGAATAACCCATCGGTGCAGATCAAGATGATCTGTCCTGTGACAAGTTTTCTGTTATGCTCTTCAAAGGCTGCATCCTGATGGATGCCCAGCGGCATGCCTTTTCCGCCAAGGGACTCAAATTTTTTATCGCCGGGGGAGTAAAGCATGGCCGGATCATGACCGGCCCGGACCCACGAAATGCCACGGTTCTCGATGTCAAGGCAGCAGAAAAACAAGGTCATGAACCGGCCGGATTCATTGACATCCGATGCAAAAAGACGGTTCACTTCTGAAATCATGGTGGAAAGGGATCCCGGAAAAGCGGACCGGCACCTGAGAAAAGCCCTGGCGGTGGTCATGAGCAAAGCCGAGGGGATGCCGTGCTCAGACACATCGCCCACCGCAATGCCGAGTTTATCGCTTCCCGCTGCCGGCATATCAATGTAGTCGAAATAATCACCGCCGGTTTCATCACAGTAAATGATTTTGCCCGCCACATCAAATCCTTCCACCACCGGATGTGACTGTGGGATCAGATTCTGCTGTACTTCCATGGCAAGGCACAATGAATGTTTGAGCTGCTCGTTCTGCCCGGCAAGTGCCCGGCGGGCCTTGAGCAGAGACAGGTGGGTTTTGACACGGGCCTTGACTTCCATGATCTCAAAGGGCTTGGTAATGTAATCCACCGCCCCGTGTTCAAACCCGGCTGTTTTGTTGCCCACTTCATCAATGGCCGTGATAAAGATAAAGGGAATGTCCCGGGTTACCGGATCGGCTCGCAGTCGGCGGCTGACTTCAAATCCATCCATTTCGGGCATCATAATGTCCAGCAGTATCAAATCGGGCTTCCGGGTCCTGGCGTATTCAAGTGCATTTTCTCCATTCATGGCCACGCCGAGCGTGTAGTCATCCTTCAATGCGTTCACCAGAACCTTGATATTCTCCCTGACGTCATCGACCAGAAGTACTTTGCCTTCACTCAGCGAATCTGTCATTTCGTCGACCCCTGCTTCAATATGCTCTTTATTTTTTCAAGGACATTACGGGCGCCTTCAAAATCAAAGGCATTGACCCTGTCTGCAAGTATTTTCATATCAGTAGCGACCTGCGGGGGGAAATCCGAAGGGTTGAGTTTTTCCATGGTATCGGATGATCCGACCGGATCAAATTCCTTCAGGTAAGTATCAAGGCGGTCAAGGTGATCGAGCGTGTCTTTGGTTGAAGCAGAGGCAGTCCTGCCTGAATCCGGAAATGATTCCGGTTCCGCTTCGATTATTGTGGCAATGGCTGAACAGACCAGTGAAAAGGCATTGGCTAAATGAGCATACAGGCTGCGGATATCCGAGGTGAGATTTTTTCTCGCGGCTTTTTCCAGTGCCTTTGCCGTTGTGGTCAGTTCCCGGGCTGAAATGGCTGCTCCGGCTCCGACAAATGAATGTGCGTGCAGTGTGATGGCTGCCATGTCCTGCTTTTTGACTGCTGCCTCAAGCCGGTCCAGTGTGTCCTGCTGTTCGCCTGGAAAGGCGGTCAGCATTTTTTTGAACACGGTCCAGGATAATCCCTGGCGTTTCATGGCTTCGGTGATATCAATTTCCGGCAGGTCAGGGATATTATCTTTTGGAGAGAACGGATCTTCGGGCGGTAAAAATGCGACAGGGCAGGAGAGCTTGTCCGGGTTGATCCATTTATCCAGCGTGGAAATCAGCTGCAGCCTGTCGATGGGTTTGCTGATATAATCATTCATGCCGGCGGCCAGGCACTGTTCCCTGTCCCCGTCCATTGCATTGGCCGTCATTGCGATGATGGGTATCCGGGTGAAGCCGGATTTCCGAATGATCCGGGTTGCCTCCAGGCCATCTGTCTGAGGCATCTGGACATCCATGAGAACAAGGTCGTATTCATTGCTTTTAACTGCCTGGATCGCCTTTTCTCCGTTTTCAGCCACATCCACCTTGAATCCGGCCTGGGTCAAGATTTCAACAGCCACAATCCGGTTGGCGAAATTATCTTCAGCCACGAGTATGCAGACATTACTGAAATCATGTGTGGTGGCGGCTGTTTGATTTTTTGTCACGGATACCGGCGCGATATCCAGGGCTTCCATGATGACGTCAAGAAGGGCGGACTGCTTGACGGGTTTGAAGACAAATTGTCTGATACCGATACGGGCCGCCTCGTCGATCAAGGTATCCCGGCCGTAGGCACTGATCATGACAATGGGAATCCTGGAGCAGCCCGGCCGTGATCGGATGGCTCGGGATGCTTCCAGACCGTCCATTCCTGGCAGGCGCCAGTCCATCAGTATCAGGTTGAACAAAGTTGCCGGCCCCTGTTTGTCCATAAGCTCCAGGGCATGCTCAGCAGTACCGGTACTCTGGTATTTCATCCCGAAATTTTCCAGCATCCTTTCCAGCATCCGGCGGCTGGATTCGTTGTCCTCGACAACAAGGACCGAGGCATTTTTGATCCCGGCCGGAATATCCCGAGTTTCATTGCTGGCGGCAGGCGCTTTTTGAAAAGGGCATGTGAAGGAGAAGGTGCTGCCCTGACCGGGAGTGCTTTTGATATCGATGGTTGATCCTCCCATGAGAAGAACCAGTTCCCGGCTGATAGTCAATCCAAGCCCGGTACCCCCGTATTTTCTGGATGTCGAGCTGTCCTCCTGGGTAAAGGCTTGAAAAACTGTTTCCTGCTTATCAGGGCTTATGCCGATACCGGTGTCTGAAACAAGGAATGTCAGGTTCACATGATCTTGAGCCGGGTTATCACACTGGATTGCGATACGGATTTCACCCTGTTCGGTAAATTTGAAGGCATTGCTGATAAGGTTGACCATGACCTGTCTGAGCCTCAGGGGATCACCCCTGAGGGTATCGGGAAGATCGACCGGCAGGTCAAGGATAAGTTCGATTTCTTTTTCAACCACCTGGTCCCTGAACTGGTCTATGATATCCTCGACAAGATCCCGCAGCCGGAAGGTAATGACTTCCACCGACAGCTGGCGCGCTTCGATTTTGGACAGGTCGAGAATGTCATTGACCAGATACAGCAGGGTGCGTGACGATTTACGGATTATGTCCACATATTCGGCCTGTTTTACTGACAGGTCCATGGTATGGAGCAGGTCTCCCATACCGATGATGGCGTTCATCGGGGTGCGGATTTCATGGCTCATGTTGGCAATGAAACGGCTTTTGGCCCTGTTGGCTGTTTCGGCTTTATCTCTGGCCTTTATAAGCTCCCGGTTCACGTCAATGAGTGCTTCTGTGCGTTGTGCCACCATTTGTTTCAATTTGCTGCTGGCAAAATGCCAGGCGATCACCAGTACGATCATCAGGAAAATAAATATGACTATTCCATAGAGAATGCTGACCTTCAGCTTGCCTGCCAAAAGCTGCGCCATGGTCCTGGTGGGAAGGGGGTGCCATGCCACCAGCAGGGCGTTGGCTATTTTACCTGTACCCCTGGTTTCCAGTTTCGTGCGGTCAGGGATGGGGGCTGCGCCCACAAGGTAGGGCTGTCTGTCGATTTTGAAAATAAAGCCATTGGGAGCTTTTTCCAGTATCCGGTGGAAATGCCGTTTTCTGGTAATTTCGTCGGATAAAGGAGATGTGGCTGTATAGACCATGAATTTGGCATGCCGCCCAATAGGAAAGCTGTCTTTCTGGATTGCCATGGGCCATGCGGTTTGATCCAGGTGGCTTTTCTGGAGTAAAACAGCAATATCGATCGATATGTCCGGGGTTGAAAAAAGAGATTTGAAGTGCTGCGCAATCATGCCGAATTCCTGCCCTACTTCCACCATGCCTATGATTTGCCGATTGCCTGTTTTCGGGTCTTTGTGTATTATCGGGGACACGCCCCGGATTCCGGCGTATGCCCCTCAGGCTTCAAATCCGCTGACCGGCAGAAGGGTTTGATAGGATTCATACAGAAGCGTTTCTTTTATGTTTCTCGAAAAACCATAAATCTCAGGCCGGTTGAGCCAGATAAGGGATGTCATGTCATGGCCCAGAAAAATCTGGATTTCTTTTGGCCGTGGATCCTGGGACAGCATTCCCCAGTTCAGCAGGATGCGGTTCCTGATCTGACGGCGGATTATCTCGGTTGCCTGCCCGCCTTTTTTTCCGCCTTCCGATTCAAGGGCCCGAAGTCCTTTTTCCGCCAGTTGTTTTATATGGGTGTCCTTGGATATGTGGACCGCCCATTGTTCCATTTCAAATGCAATTGCCCGCAGCTGGGTGGGAACACCTCCCTCTATGATCCTGACATAGTCTGATTCATTGACTGCGCCCCTTATCATGGAAATGTAGATGATGACAACAAATCCTGCCACGCAGGCGGCAATGATGATGGTCAGGATGCCGAAAAGCCTCAGGGGCTTTTTCGGCCTCTCGGAAAAAAGATTTTGGGAATCGCGGTTTTTGCCTGGCTTCATAAGGAAATGTCATTCATAACGGGTTTGCTGCTTTTATAACAGTATCATCAAATGGTGTTTTTGGGAATTTAAAAGTTTTTCTCGCTTATTTACTCAACTTTCGGGCTTCAACGATGATGCCCGGGCTCTCCCATGCCTATCAACCCCCTTTCTCCCAGGGATTTCAAGAACAGTGTCACGGATACCTGAGCTTCCCGGCGATTCAGGCAGTGGGCCCGGGCAAACTCATCGATGATCGTGTCGACATTTCTTGTGCCGTCCATTAGTGACCAGACATGAACCCCCAGTTCATCGAGCTGGAGTTTTTTAGTGAAGGTGTCGGCCCTCCCAGACCGCAGCAGTTTTTTTACCTTTAAAAAAAGGGGGCGGTAGACCACCTGGTATGTCAGAATCATGTTGCCGCCGGGCAGCATTTGTTCTTCAACTTCCCTGTTTTTTCGGGGGATGTGCTGAAGGGCTTTTTTTTGTTCACCTGTCAATGGACACCTGCTCGATCATTTTACAGACGCGGGCCTGTGTGCCGCGTGCCAGGATGCAGAATATGCGGTTTTTTTTGTAATGGTGCGTGATTCGGCATATGCTGAACCCGGGAAAAAACTTCAAGACTGCCGGCAAAGGAACGTTTGGATACAGCCTGGTTCCAAAAGCCCATTCAATGTCGGTCAAAGACCCCTGGGTTTCGGTCGACACCTGGTGGCAGCTTTCAGGCAGCTTGATTCGCTCTTTTGCAAAATCCTGGAGATTTTTACCTGAAAGCAGGAAAGAAGCCGGGCCCCAACTGAACAGACTCAGGCTCGTTTTTTTGCCTGACAGGCTGATGTGGTAGTTTCCGGGTTTAAGCGTGAATTTTTTTAAAGAGAGCGGCGAAGGGGTTGAAAATGCCATCCCGAAGATTTCCCAGCGGGTTGTTTCCCCTTGTGCATGATCTGTCAGGGACTGAACAATAGCGGACATCAAAGGCATGTTTTCCCAGCTGAAGCACTCGAAAAACCTGACAATGGTCAGCCGGCCGCATATCCTGCAGTGAAGCATCACTCCGTTTCCATTTTCGGCCTGGTCCTTCCATGTGAAAAAAAAGAAATCAAATCCGGATGTATCAGGGATGAAATGTTTTGGTCCCGGCTGTTCATGGATTTGAATACCCAGCTGTTT
>CAYNHL010000163.1:0-6833 GCA_964397015.1 uncultured Desulfobacterales bacterium
TTGTAAATACATATCAAATGAAAGGGGAAATTATGAACGCTAAACAGTTAGATTTGTTCGAGTATCTAAAAACCCAAACCAGAACCGAAAGCCCGGAACCCATGCTGGCACTGCTGGAGGTCGTGGACGGGATCAAGCACAACAAGTTTAAAGTGTCAGCTGCCCTGGAAGCCGTGGCGGGCCTGCTGGCAGGCAAGCCGGAACAAAAAAATACCCGGTTCAATCAGTTTGCCCACCGGGTGGGCCGGGCAATAAAGCCGGAACTGCTGAAAATCGACCGGGCCGAGCGCGTGGAAGTTGTGCGGGATGCGGCACAACCACAGTTATGTTTTGAAGGTATGGGGACCATGTGCGGATCACCTTCGAGCCTGGACGAACTCAAAGAGTTTTGTGGGGTTGAGATTTAACCCTATTTATATAAACCGGCTGCTGGATCACCCAGCGGCCACAAATGAAAGGAAGGTTGAACATGCAACGGACAAGTCAATTTCAAACGAACCGATGCGAGTGTGACTGCTGCCGGCACTTGGCAAACTTGGCACAAAAGTCTGAACAAGATCGTGTATCTGTTATCTATTTGGACCAATTTCCGGTCGAGTTTCCGGACGATCCTGAAATAGAAGTCTCCACTCATGCATATCTTGGCATGACCAGGGAGCGTCTAAGGGGAGACTCGGCTGTGCGAATTTTGATGCGGGCAGACATCAGCAGAAAAGATGCCCTGCGAGCCCTCAAAGCGGCCTACAGAATGGTTTCAAACGATGACTATTTGGATAATTTGTTTGAGTATGGTTTGAGCAAAGAAATGCTTGAAGAGGTTGAAACCATCGAAGACCTGGAAAGCCGAATGCAGAAGGGTACTGATGAAATCCGCAAAGCGGAAAAATAATATTTAAAAATTGCCTGCCAGTTTATCTGGTCCCGACGGGGGGCACTGTTTATTTCTTTGGCAGTGCCAGGCATCTCCCAAAAGGACCAGGTCATGAAAAATCAGCCTTTTATTTTGGAGATAGTCAAATGATCCTGATTGATTCAAGAGAGCAACAGCCGTATCAATTCACCCAGACAAACATTGAGATCCAGGTGGATACCCTGCATATTGGTGACTATTCAATCATGGGATTTACTGACCGGATAGCTGTTGAACGTAAAAGCCTTGATGATCTGGTGGGATGTCTCATGGGGAAAAGCCGGGACAGATTCGAGCGTGAGTTACAAAAGGGCCGTTTCCTGGAACTGTTTGTCGTTGTGGTGGAAGCATCCATGTTTGATATCAGATCCGGTGCCTATCGATCCAATATGAAACCTCATGCTGTACTGCAAAGTATCATCGCTTTTCAGATCCGATACGGGACCAGTTTTATGTTTTGCGGCGGCAGGAAGGGTGGGGAATATGTCACACTGTCCCTGTTACAAAAATATCTGTATGAGATTCAAAAACGATACCAACAGGCAGTAGGTAGTATAGGCAAGAGAACACGGCGGCATGAAGGACCCTGATGAATATTCTCAGACTGATACCCGGCCAGGATACAGCCTTCCCTGGGTGTGGCAATACAAAGGCGGTTAAGTATGCGGGCAATTGATAAAAACGGGTTTGGCAAGGGTACCTTTGTTGAAAAGAATATGTTTTTGTCCAAAGCATTTATTACTTTGGGAAAAAGAGGGACCGCCCCAGTTACCAGCTGGGCATCTCATTCAATACTTATGATGTTTTTGGGGAAAAGATCGATGCGGAAAACAACCGACAAAAAGGGCAGCAACAAACAATACAAACCCCTGAATGGCAATGAATTAATATTGACGTACAAGGAACTTGAATCCAGGGGTATCAACCAAAAATCAGCCACCAGGGGGATTGATGAGCTGTTGGCTAAAGGTTTTATCACCATAGTTGACCAGGGGGGTTGTTACGAGAAGCACAAGGCGGTTTATGGCCTGTCTGATAAGTATAGCATCTGGCGACCAGGCACGGTGTTTGAGACCAGAAAGCGGGATGTCCACAGAGGTTACCAGGATCATGAAATAAAATTTTCGCAGACGTTAAGGGGGGCACCCACACAGACGTCAGCGACGGTGTCTTAAACCAAACAGGGACACAGACGTTAAAGGGGGACACCCCTATAAAGAAAAAAGCAGGGGTTCATTATGAAACCATCTGTTAACAACCATTTCAGGCATTTTCATCCCCTTGCACCTCAGAGGGGGGTGAGCGACCCTAACGTCTGCGTTAACATGTATTGCCATGCACAGGGGTCTTGTGACTTGTTTATTGTACCAAAACATGATGGGAAAAGGGATGAAAATCTTGGGTGCTCCGATTTTGACTCAACACCGGGGGAAAGGACTATGACATTCATCATTGACCACCAACTGACCATAACAGACCTGGACCCGGCCACAAAACAGAACCTAAACGCCGGTTGACCATGCAGAACCCGGCAAGGCGGTTGACGGCAGGGTCAACCCCCTTTTTTGTACCTCTTCGGGGGGCCGGTTGGAACGGGGTAACATGTAACCCCCATAAAAAATGCACAATACCCTTGTCAGTAAGGGGTATTAGCTATTTTTATATTGAAAGTATAGGCTATGTTTACCAAATGATTTCGGAAAAAAGATATGGGTGGATGGGGATCAGGCCGGCCATCGGGCTCCGGCAAACGGAAAGCTGAGGACTGTCTGCCGCTGGATATCCGGAAGTGGAACAGACAGGGATTGATATTCCCAGGGTCCAGTATCACAAGCAGCTGGTCAGTGGGCGGGCAGGTTCACAGTTCAATCGGAGCCGTGGCACTGGCAGACCGGCTAACTCTTCAATACAAGTACCGTGGAGAACCAGTCGAGCAGGATATCATGTTCACCTGGACCCGTTGCCATTTCGGAGGTCAAAGGATCTGGCTTGTATGTCCGTTCTGCTCCCGGCGTTGTGCCGTGGTTTATTCCTACGGGAAATATTTTGCCTGCCGGATCTGCGGGAACATAGCATATTCAACACAGAATGAATCCTGCAGAGAAAGGCTGTTCACCAAAGCGGACAAGTTGCGGAAAAAAATTGGGGCCAGGGCTGGTGCGGCTAACCCTCTCCCGATATTCAAGCCGCTCAATATGCACTCTACAACCTGGATGCGGATCAGGTGGCAGATCGAACTTTTAGAAAATAGTGGTTTTGCAGATCTCGACCGAATGATGACTCTATGGCGGAAAAAAAGGCCCTGGTTCTGAATTGTTAGCCTCCATAAAAAAGGGAAAAGGATTATGGATTCAAGAAAACTGTCACACCTTCAAAAAACCATCCTGAGCATGGCTAAGACAAAAGGCCATGTTACCAATGCCGATATCCTGACATCTGTTTATGGATTCGAGCAGACGGCATTCACCCGGGGAAACAGGTTTGAACGCTCCCATATCGGAATGGACAGATACCTTTCAGCATCGGCAGCAGTTGCAAGGTCATTTACCCGGTTGCGGGATCGGGGCCTGATGATCCGGGTAATGCCGGAGGGGTATCACACCTTGACCAAACAGGGCCATGAAACGGTTAATTTTTCACCTTCATAAAAAGGCGGGTTGTGTTAGCTCTGGGAAAGTGAGTTCAGTTACACGGAAGCACAAGAGGTCGGGATGTTTCATTCAACAGCCAAGGGGGAGCGGCCAGAGAAAATGACACGATCCAGGGAATACCCAGGGCCATGCCTGGGTATTTCAAACGGTTAATTCCTGGTGCCCATAAAAAGCAGAGTGTGACCCCCCATATAATGGCATGGTTCAATCACCTGTCAATCAGCATGGGCAAGGGTTCAGCCAGCAGTGACCAGGGCAGGCTACCGGAAAGATGTAGAAGAAAAGTAGAAGCCTGGGAGCAGAACCGGTACAGGGGAAGTGGTTAATTATAACTCGATAAACCATGAAAACCCGGTCCCGGCCAAGCTGACGGGACAAGGGCAAACCCCGTGAAAAGTTCATAAATGTCAACCTTCAAAGCCCGTGGGATAGGGGAAACACTTATACTGGTAAAGAAAAACACCTATGTGGGAATACGAACAAATACTAACGCGGAATACCCGCAACCCAGTTGACCCTCCTCAGTTTCTTGGTTTTTTGAAAGGAACTGGGGAGTAAGGCACTAACTAAAGGAGGATATCATGGCAATACCAGAAGCATGCGGACTATGGATAGAGCAGCGTGTTCAAGAAGAAATGGAACAGCGCAAAGAAACCGGAAACAGTATCCGCGAGATAGGCCGCAAGGTGGCCACTGAGGTTGAAAAGTATTTTGAAACCAAAGTCAGCCCGGACACTATACGGAAACGGGCAGAGCGGCAAGGTGGGACAAATGTCCCAAAAGGTGGAAGGCTTACTGTCACAACGGATACGGAAGAAATCAAAGAAATCAAACCTGCCAAAGATGGAACCCGCAGGGGTGGCTCCAGGCCCGGTGCCGGCCGGAAGCGAGCACAAAAGCCTGATGATGCCATCATGGGTAAATTAAAAGAGATCAACCGGGCCATTGAGTCTGGAAAGATTTCAAACCAGGCCCTGGAAGCAACCAGGAAAGCCTTGAATAAAAGGGTGCATAACCCCCAGGCCGGGCAGGAGTTTGTTGAACAGCAGCCAAAAAAAAGCAGACTCCAGTTGCTTGATGATCGGTTAGGTGGTGTCATTGATGAGCTTCGCCATTTTGCAGACGGTAACATTGAACAGGAAGATGGCGACCATGTTTGGGTCAAAGCCATAGGAGTGAAAGGTCCTGACTTTATCTGTCAGTTTCACAAACTAGGAATAGACCTGAACCAGGTATACTGCACTCTTATCAATCCCGGTAAAAAGCTGGATCGCGTGGCCGATGATGCTCAGGCCGAAGCCCCCGACGTGGAACTGGACCAGGTGGATGCTGCCACTGAGAATCCGGACCCGGCAGCCGATGTGCAGGAGATCCAGGCCGCAGATGATGACACTGCCCAGGGGGATGACCTTCAAGATATCGAACTGGATACCGCCCTGGTGAACTCGGAACAGGATCAGGCAGGTGATGGTGACAGCGCCCTGAGGGATCAGGAACCGGAAATAGATGATGCCGCCTGCGCGGGTCAGATTGAACCTGCTACCCAGCTGGAACAGGAGCCAGACCTTCCCCAGATCATTGATGATGCTGACACCGACGACACCGCCCAGGTCACTGCCACCACCCAGGGGGAGCCTGACCCTTTCCAGGCAGGTGATGACATTCTCATCGATGCTCAGACAGATGCCGGTGATGACATTCAGGCCCGTGATGACAAGCTCATTGAAATATATGAATCATTGGATGGTCGTCAGAATGCCCAGGCCAGAGCCGATGCCTTGAACGAGGCCGGTGTGATCATCGGCGGAAAGACTGGCGGGTGGACAAAGAAAAGTGCCGGTGATGCCTACCGGAAGGCAATAAAACGGACACGCTCAGTGAAATGATGTGGACTATAACCCGTCAAAAACAAAACTAAACGCTGAGCGCACACATTTTTTTAAGAAGGACGGGCCATGAAGAACAATATTCCCGAAAATTACAGGCACCACGGATGAGGCAGGCACCCTGCTGTCCATCCTGGTGAAGCATGACGGGAGCACATTGACACCGGATCTGGATTTTAAGGGCCGGGCTGAAGTCTCGGCCCTTTTTGATAAGCTCCGTTTCAATCTGGGAACCATGACAGAGTCGTAAGACCGGATCAGACCGCCAGTATCTACATCAAGCCCCTGGGGATGACCTGGGGGCTTGATGTGCATGCTGGTTGAAATGAGCAGGGCAACCCCCTTGAAAAAATAATTCTATGAACTGAGCGGACATTCTTGAAAGCAGATTCGGAACCGATGGGCCGGTTTGAATCCCTATTGACATATCACACCCCGGAATGTTTAATAATGTTGGGCGGCGGTGGTGCCGGTATCCGAAAGGGCCGGAAGGTTTTTGAAATGGCCTTATGCGTATCCTCACCGCCCATTGATTTTCTATTTGTTCGGCCCTATAAAAAGGACTTGAACCCCGACATGGTTCAGCGGCCGGCAGTATCAGAAAAGTATCAGCCAGCCAGAAAAACCCATGCAGCACCAGACTGTGAAAGCATTTATATAATGATGGCCGAAAAAGACAAGACGGGCATGTCCATGTCCGAAATCATTAATTGGCTTTGAATCAACGATATGACCCCCAGGAAGTGACACATTTCAGGGAATCCTCATCGGGGCATGACGGCATCCCGGATATGGATGATATGCCAGGGAACTTCTTGACGGCATACTGCGGACCGGACCCGGAAACACCTTCAAATGAAATCCAGGACCCGGATCTCATTGCCGATGACAGCCAAATTCCGACTATCATCCCCCGGAATGATGATGCCCAGGACCCCGCCCAGGAGAAAGATGCTGACACGGTTTAGAAAGTGACCAAGGGGACTCGGCAGCAGATGACACCGCCGGCACGGATCAGGTTGAACCTGCTGCCCAGGTGGAACAGGAACCGGCTCCCCAGGGGGGTGACCTGATACCGGATTGCACGGACCGGGAAATCACCCGTGAGGAACGAAATAAGCTTCTGGTGCAGGTAGCTGAAAAAATGCAGGGCAGCACACCCCGGAAATTGTTCAGGCCAGAGTGGATCTGCCGAACAGGAAGGGAACCCCGGTATGTGTGGAATCCCGGCAGTATCCTTATGGCGGGGTGTGGGACCGGAAAAAATTCACCGACAATCTGAGATTTGCAAAGAAACGCCTGGGGATCAAATAAATATTTAACCAAATGGTGCTGCTGGTGAAAATCCAGTGGGCAGTTACCCGGTAAAAATTATTCTATGCAGCC
>CAYNHL010000164.1:0-6801 GCA_964397015.1 uncultured Desulfobacterales bacterium
CCGAAGTGATGGAATATCCGCCACTGGCTGTAAGTGTCAAATCAAACACCGACCATACATAATTGTCACCCACATTTGCATCCTGTGTAGATGGGGCACTGTAGCTTCTGAGCAATGTAGAACCTTTGTAAATCTGTACAACGGCTCCGGAGTTCGGGATATTGGAAGATCCTGAATAGTGATGTACATAGTACCTGTAGACACCTGGTACAAAAGTGCCGTTTTCACTTTCGATTGTAACGGTTTCAGGTCCGTAGCTGGTCACATCATCGACATCCAGCCATGCAACATCGTTGGTCCTGCTATAGTAAGCGACATGAAAACGTTCGGAACTGGAAGCACCGGAATAGCTTGGCCCGGTCAAGTGAGAATCAAGATCCCTCGGGTTTTCACCCCAGGTCAGAATTACCTTGAAATCACCGCCTGTAACACCTTCATCAGTTGAAGAGAGAAGCGCAAGGCCCTGGCTCTGTGCTTCGCCGCAGGCAAGCCTGACATGGAGCTCCTGGGTAATATATCCGTTTGCTGAAGCTGTAACCAGTACATCCGTATTGGTCGGCAGGTTGACAAAGGATGCCTGGCCGGCTGAATTGGTGGTAGCGGTCTGGCTCATGACAGTAACGGTCGCATTGGATATGGCGTACCCTGTAAGGGCATCCGTAATAGTCATGTTCAAGGCTGTGGCTTGGAAAGGACACTCATCATCTCCACCACTGCTTTCCTGTACCGCAAGTGATGTACCGATGATGTTTCTAACGGTTGGAAAGGACTGGCTCGGCATTACATCGGCTACGACAATGTAGTTTCCAGGATTGGCAAAAGTGTACATGACGCTGTTGCTCGTTGTAAACGAAACATCCTGGCTACCTGTCATCATGTTGACCCAGTTGGCTGCCGCATCATAGGATGCTGAACCGTAATCCGGGGTAAAGGTGAAAAAATAATAAAGCGAGGTATCACACCCGGAAACGGCGTCCAGGGTGAATTCAATCGGTTGGCCTGCTTCCGGCAGACTGGTGAAATCCATGCTCAGCGACTTTGGAGTCACAATACAATCGGTTGCCATGGATACTGAGAACATGCACATCGTACTCACAAGCACTGCTAAAAACACAATCTTTCTAATCAAGCTTTGTTTCATTTAACCCTCCTGATAAAGTGCATTTTTTGGATCCGGGCGTTTCTCACGATGAATATACAAGAATCTAACCTGGTCCGAATTATGCGAAAAGCCGAACTTTAGGTGAAACTGAACCAAAGACCAGCCCATCGCTGTTTTTGATCAGCCGCTTTTCAATATATTCGCGAAAGCCTGTTTTTGTCAAGCTAAAAAACAACAGAAAAACACTTGATAAGCCCCTGGTCGACAATTGAATTTGCCTTGACCTTTGATATCGACAATACTATATTTTGATAAGTTAGCGCCAGGCTGATCATACATGTTCACAATATGAACAATGTGGCCTTCAAGCCCGGCTTTACAGGAAAAATAATTGTAATTTAACAAAGCAGTCTCAAGAGAGTATAATCATGGAATCGATCAATAGAAAACAAAGCAAAATGTGGTATCTTTCACTGCTTTTGCTGCCTGTGATCTGCCTGTCCTGCATTGGGCGCACTGTCCCCTCAAACACTCTGCGGATAGACACGCTGGGCGTGGAATTTGTCAAGATCGATGCAGGAAGCTTTTACATGGGCAGCCCTGAAGATGAAAAAGGCAGGTATGACCGGGAAACCCGCCATAAATTCACTATCACCAGAGATTATTACATCCAGACAACGGAAGTGACCCAGGGACAATGGTATGCCGTAATGGGTACCAGGCCATGGGAAGGCAAGCCCAACGTGATATCCTCGGATTCATATCCGGCTGTTTATGTTTCGTGGAATGATTGCCAGGCATTTATCACAAAACTAAATAAGATTGAAAACACTGATTCCTACCGCCTGCCCACAGAGGCTGAATGGGAATACGCCTGTAAGGCAGGTACACAGGGACCTTATGGATACGACGGCCCTGTGGACGAAATCTCTGAATATGCATGGTATGATAAAAATACAATTCAAAAAGAGATCCGCCACGCTCAGGCTGTAGCTGCGAAAAAGCCCAATCTTAACGGCCTGTATGACATGAACGGGAACGTCTGGGAATGGTGTGCGGATTATTACACAAAAGATCTGGGCCAAAAAGCTGTTGAGGACCCTGCCGGACCTCCTGCCGGCAGTGGACGGGTATTGAAGGGCGGCGGTTTTATCTTTACTCCAAGAGACTGCAGATGTTCCAACAGGTACTACAATATGAGTGCCTTCAAGGATTTCGTACTCGGATTCAGGCTTGCCAGATCATTAGATTGACAAATCAGTTTTACATCTTTATATTCCGTCTTAACGATATATAGGCTGCGTAATAAGGGGCAGTGTTGAAGACTGAAAGCCGAAGCAATAACAGGAGCCGGCCATGAAAGAATTTATTAAAGTGATGAAAGCCTTGTCTGATCCGGTCCGGGTCAGTATCATAAAAATACTCCAGCATAAAAGCATGTGCGTGTGTGAAATCCAGACATCGCTTAACAAAGCCCAGTCGACCACCAGCAAGCATCTTAAAATTCTGGAAGATGCGGGCCTGATCACCTATCAGAAAGACGGGCTGTGGGTGAACTATCAGCTGGCCGACGGATCTAAAAGTCCATATGCAGCAAGCCTTATCGGCAATCTTCGCCACTGGATGGATGATGATCCGGAAATAAGGGACATGGTACAAAAGCTGCCGGAAATTGACAGAAATATTATTTTATGCCGCAACTGATTATTTATGCAATACACTACTTTCCTTTTGGTGTTATAAAAGCCATGAGGTCATCAACAGGAGTTCACAAGTGAAGGAAAAAACCAAGCTGTTTTATCTTACAGGCCTTTTTCTCCTGGCTTATTTCGTTCCATGGGCCCACCCGGTTATAAGGCAGTCCGGGCTGGAAGCGTTCATGATGCTCCAGGAATATGCACGGGAGCATGTCCTGACCTGCCTGATCCCGGCTTTCTTTATTGCCGGTGCTATTTCAGTATTCGTGTCCCAGGCATCGGTGCTCAAGTATTTTGGCAACCAGGCAAAAAAGATATTGTCCTATTCCGTTGCTTCGGTATCCGGCACCATACTGGCGGTCTGCTCCTGCACGGTGCTGCCGCTGTTTGCCGGCATCTACACCCGAGGGGCGGGAATAGGCCCTGCCACCGCATTTTTGTATTCCGGCCCGGCAATCAATGTGCTGGCCATTACCATGACCGCCAAGATCCTGGGTTGGCAGCTCGGACTTGCCAGGGCTGTCGGTGCGATTGTCTTTGCCGTGATAACGGGACTGCTTATGTCGGTGATTTTCAAAAAAGACGACATGGCCAGAACCGGGGGACAGATCTATGTGCCGGATGAGGAGGATAATGGAAGAACCCTTTTCCAGGACAGCATTTATATTCTGACCATGGTATTGATTCTTGTATTTGCAGCTTTTGCAAAACCCGCCCCGGATGCTGCCGGCATCTGGCCGGCCATATTTGCCGCCAAATGGTATATAACCGTCTTTCTCCTGATTGCATTGGGTCTGATGCTCAAGGCATGGTTCACCAGGGAGGAGTGTGTGTCCTGGATAGATGCTACCTGGGGATTCATGAAACAGATCCTGCCTTTGCTTTTTGGAGGCGTCATAGTAGCTGGATTTCTCCTTGGACGGCCGGGCCATGCAGCCCTTATACCAGAGCAATACATCCAGTCCCTGCTTGGCGGAAATTCTCTTTGGGCCAATTTATTCGCCTCGGTAGCCGGGGCATTCATGTACTTTGCCACCCTGACCGAGGTTCCGATTCTGCAGGGACTTCTGGGGGCCGGCATGGGCAAGGGACCTGCCCTGGCACTACTGCTGGCGGGGCCTGCACTGTCTTTGCCCAACATGCTGGTCATAGGCGGAGTAATGGGTGTAAAAAAAACAGCCGTCTTCTGTTTCATAATTGTCGTATTGTCAACCATTGCCGGCATGATCTACGGGTTCGTTGCCGGATAAAACCAAACTTTAACAAGGCAGCAATTACAAGGAGTCATATCATGGAAATAAAAATACTGGGCCCTGGATGCCCTAAATGTGAACAGACGGCCAGAGTCGTCGAAAATGCAGTGTCAGAAACCGGTGTTCAGGCACAGATAGAAAAAGTCACTGGTGTCATGGATATTGCCGGATACGGTGTTTTCGGCACCCCCGCCGTGGTCATTGACGGAGATGTCAAGTGTGTGGGCAAAATCCCTAAAATCGAGGATGTCAAATCCTGGCTGAACAGCTGAAGACAGAAATATTTTACATAATCTGTAAATCAATTTAAAACAGGGGTTTTTCAATGAAGCGCACCCGAATTGTCATAATTGCCATCATCGCCTGTGTGGCCTTATTTGCCACTGCCATGTCACAGAATGAAACCGAAACAACGGCTGAAAACTCCGATACAGCAGAAGTAAGCCCTTCTTTCAAGGTACCCGTTGATTTCAATGACCTGCCTGTAAAGGGTGTAGTTACCATGATAGACCTTGGTGCAAAAAAATGTGTGCCCTGCAAAATGATGGCTCCCATCTTAAAAAAAATGGAGACCGCTTACAAAGACACTGCAGCGATCGTGTTTATCGATGTATGGGAACACCGGGAACAGGCCCGGCGGTTCGGCATACGGGCCATCCCAACCCAGATTTTCTATGATCAGGACGGGAAAGAAGTTTACCGCCACAAGGGATTCATGAGTGAAAAAGCCATTGTGGAGCAATTAACCAGGATGGGGGTTGAAAAACCCGCCTTATAGGCCGGAGTAAGGAGACACCTGAAAATGCTTGATTCCATCTTTCTAACCGTAAACCAGTGGATGACCGGGGGTATAATGATTGCCGCGGCCGGATCTTTTTTGTGGGGAATGATCAGTGTGTTGTTCAGCCCCTGCCACCTGGCCTCCATACCGCTGATTGTCGGTTATGTGGGCGGACAGGAAACAATGGTACAACCTCGCCAGGCCAGTGTCTATTCCGTGATTTTTACCCTGGGACTTTTCTTGACCATTGCCCTTATCGGTTTAATCTGCGCTCTTCTGGGCCGAATGCTCGGGGACATTGGAAATTACTGGCAGATACTGATCGGCGCCATACTGGTCTGGGTTTCACTGGGTATGCTGGGAGTTGAAAAATGCTCAATCTCCGGCGGTCCCCTGCATCGCATTAAAATGAAAGGCATGGCCGGGGCATTTTTTCTGGGTCTGGCCTACGGGGTGTTGTCGGGTTCCTGCACCTTCGGATTTATAGCCCCAATCCTGGCCCTTATCACCATCCAGGAAAAAATCATGACCGGCGTTATACTCATTGTCCTTTTCGGTATGGGACATTGTCTGCCCATTGCCATTGCAGGAAGCTCAACAGCCCTGGTGAAAAAGCTTCTGGAAAGCCATGCCCGAAGCGGTGCCGTCATGTGGTTCAGAAAACTGGCCGGAACAACCATCATGCTGATGGGCCTGTATTTCATTGCAGCCCCTTTTATTCCGGCCCTGCAAGAATTTTAGACCGGCAGCACCAGCTGCCTGAAAAATAAAGGAGCCTTTATTAATGGCAACACATATAACAGCCCGCCGCGACCATACCAGGCGCCATATACTGAAAAGTGCCCGCCAGGCCTTTTTCATCATAGTGATATCTGTGCTTGCCGGTACGGCCGTCAACCTGATAAGGCCGGACGGTATCCCCTTTGTGGAAAGCTGGTCCATGACGGAAAAACTGGCCGCCAAAGACGGGGAAAACCTGGCCATTTCACTGGAAAAAGCCATCGACCTTTTTGAAAACGACGAAGCGGTCTTTCTGGATGCACGGGCACCAGCCGAATATGACCGGGGTCACGTCCAGGATGCAGTCAACCTGCCCTGGCACGATGTGGACAACTATTTTGAAACAGTTATCATGACCCTGGACCCGGAGGCTTTGATCATCATCTATTGTGACGGTGAAACCTGCACGCTGAGCCATGATCTGGCTGTTTTTCTAAAAGACCTGGGATTCACCAACGTCAAGGTCCTGATAAATGGCTGGTCTCTGTGGAAGGAAAACCAGCTGCCCATAGACACCTCATCATCCTGATCACCCGGAGGCCCCATGCAGAACAAAAAACCATCCAACAAGGTCACGCTCAATATAGCAGGCTATCATCTTATCCGACTGGTAATGGCCGGTGTGTTTGTCTATGCCAGTGTTGACAAAATCATCCACCCTGATCTTTTTGCCGAAACCGTATACAACTACCAGGTGCTTCCCGGATACCTGGTCAATCTGACCGCCCTGATACTGCCCTGGCTCGAGCTGATCATCGGAGTACTTCTGCTGGCCAACCGCTGTATGGCCGGAGCATCAACTCTGGCCGCAGGTTTGATGACAGTTTTTCTGGGAACGATTATCTTCAACCTTGCCCGGGGCCTGGATATCAGCTGTGGCTGCTTTTCCACGGCTAAAGACAGTTCTCCAATCAGCATGGCTACCATGACACGGGATATCGTGTTTTTAGTCCTGTCCCTGTGCCTGGCCGGGCTGGTTTTTATTAACAACACCCGCAAGAACCTTTAAAACAAGTTTTTGTCGATTAGGACCGGCATGTATTTTTCAACCGCAGACATAGAAGTTGCATTATGGGTGCCTCCAATAGTGGCGTTCATTGTATCATTTTTCACCTCCATGGGCGGTATATCAGGTGCATTCCTGCTGCTGCCTTTCCAGATGTCATTTCTGGGCTACACCCATCCATC
>CAYNHL010000165.1:0-6491 GCA_964397015.1 uncultured Desulfobacterales bacterium
TAACCTAAATCTTAAAAATTTTCAAAACAATTATATCCTGGTATTACCTTTATGTTAATGACTTGAGCTGCAAAACAGCAAAAACACAACTACCTGATTTTTTAAGCTTTAAGTCTGTATATCAGACTTTTTCAAAAAAAACAAATAAATTTCATTTTTTTCTTGACAAAGACAATACAATAAATTTAAGTATTGGTATTACCAAAAATTAAATAACCAAATCAAAAGCAAATTATAAATTGGACTTGCCGGAATACCTTTAAAAACCGGGAAAGGAGGATGGAAAAACCGTTTTAAGGAACTGCCTGGTGAAAGATGTGAAGGAAAACTAATTTACAGATGGAGGAACGCATGAAAAAATCGTTAAGCATAGTGATAACCCTTATCATGGCATTAGTTTTTATCTGTGGCACTGCCCATGCCAAGCGTGAAAAATTCGGGGAAGATCCTCGTCACAAGGAAGCAAAACGGATCACCTATGAAACATCAAAAGAAAAAATCAGATGGAAAATGGTCATGCCCTGGTCCAAAGGGCTTTTATTCTATGATGTTGCCGTTCATTTCTGTGACAGTGTCCGCCTGGCATCTGCCGGCCGGCTGGATATCAAACCTTTTTCCGCAGACGAACTGGTACCGGCCATGCAGAGTTTTGATGCCGTCAGCCAGGGGGTGGCAGAAGTCGGCCATGACTGGCCCGGATACTGGAAAGGCAAAAATGAAGCCTTTGTGGCACTGGCGGATGTTCCGTTCGGACTGGACCCGGAAGGATATAATATCTGGCTCTATGAGCGGGGTGGTCTTGAAATGATGCAGGAAATTTACGCTAAATTCAACCTCTTTGTATTGCCCGGAGGTCAAACCGGCCAGGACATGGGTCTGTTTTCCAATAAAAGGGCCACCAAGCTCGAGGATTTCAAAGGCTTGAGAATCCGTACCCCGGGCTGGTTTATGGATATCATGAACAATTTTGGAGCTTCCGTCAGCCCGCTTCCCGGAGGAGAAGTCTATCTGGCCCTTGAACGCGGTGTCATTGATGCGGCTGAATTTTCAGCACCTGCCATGAATTATCCCATGGGGTTTGATGATGTCACCAAATATGCAATCCAGCCGGGTATACATCAGCCTGCATCACAATGCGGCGTGTTTTTCAATATGGATGCATGGGAAAAGATTCCGGAAGACCTCAAGCAGATTGTTTATTTAGCGGCAAAAGAAACCCAGTTATGGAGCCTGAACTGGATCAACAACCTCAATGCAAAGGCCATGGATAAAATCAAAGAAAAAGTTGAAATCGTCCACATGGACAAAGAGACCCTGATTGAAATCAGGAAAGTCACTGAAGCCTATCTTGATACATTGAAGGCAAAATACCCGGATGTTAAAAAAATTCTGGATTCCCAGGATAAGTTTAAAGAAGACTATGTCGTGTGGCGAAAAGCACGAAGCGGGGTAACTCCCTGGCCCTATGAGACCTATATCGGTGGCCAGATCACTGAATAAATGAGCTTTTGGATGTTATATGGTGCTGATTTAAAGCTGACAACCCTTCAGAATGTCCGGCAGTCCTGTCTTTTTAGAATTTATAATACAGAACAGGCTGCCGGACCCCATTTAACTCATATTACCCGTAAAAGGAAACCATCATGCTGGAATCATTATCAAATAATCTAAAAAAGATGATCCGAAAGCAGGGAGACGTGATGTCTCTTCTCATATACCCGCTGCTGATCATCGTGGTATATGAAGTGGTCGTTCGATATGCATTTAACTCCCCCACAACCTGGGGATTTGAATTGACCACGTTTTTATACGGTATTCACTATATGTTCGGTCTTTCATACACCGATTCATATGACGGACATGTCAAAGTCGATGTTTTTGTTACCAGGTTTTCAAGCAGGCTTCAGGCGGTTCTTAAAATTGCGACCAACCTGGTTTTTTTCATGCCGGTGACCCTTTGCCTGTCTTTGTGGTCGATCAAGTATGCCTATGTTTCCACCATGGGGTCTGAACTCAATTCCACCAGCTGGGCGCCTGCCATATGGCCGGTCAAAATCCTGATGGCCGTCGGCATGATCCTTTTGCTTCTCCAGGGCATTTCCAATTTATTGACCGATATCACTGCATTAAAAACACTTAAAAAAAATAGGGGATAAATTGTGAGCATTGAATTCATGACGTTGGCAATGTTTGCCACACTGATTTTTGCTATCACCCTGGGACATCCACTGGCCTATACCCTGGCTGCAGTGGCAACCCTGTTCGGGCTGATCGATAACGGGTTCAATATACCCATGCTGTTTGAAATGTTTGCAAACAATATCTGGGGATTAATGAATAACTATACCCTGGTGGCCGTTCCTCTCTTTATCCTCATGGCCCAGCTGCTGGACCGCTCCAAAGTGGCGGATGCCCTTTTTGAATCCCTTTATATCGTACTTGGCGGCATCAAGGGAGGTCTTGGTCTTGCAGTGGTCGTGGTCTGCACTGTTTTTGCCGCCACCACCGGGATTATCGGTGCATCCGTCGTCGCCATGGGGCTGCTTGCCACCCCGGCCCTCATGAGCAAAGGCTACCAGAAAGAAATGTCCGCAGGTATCATCTGTGCCTCAGGCACCCTGGGTATCCTGATTCCGCCTTCCATCATGATGGTCGTGTATGGCGGGCTCACCGGCATGAAGGAAACATCTGTGGGCAATCTGTTTGCAGGGGCCATTTTCCCGGGACTGGTCCTTGCGGGGATGTATTTTCTTTATATTATCATCCGGTGCAATATCAACCCGACACTGGGTCCCCCCATTTCAAAAGAGGAGGCCTCCGGTTATACTGCCGCACAGAAATGGGGGATGACTTTAAAGTCATTGATACCCCCTCTGGCGTTGATCCTGGCCGTCATGGGAACCATCCTGCTTGGCATGGCCACCCCCACCGAAGCAGCAGGCCTGGGTGCCTTTGGTGCCGTACTCCTTGCATTTTTCAACAGGAAGCTCAACTGGACGGTTCTCAGGGAAAGCGCTTATGCTACATTGAAAACCACTTCAATGGTGATGATGCTGTTTATCGGCGGTAAATTTTTCTCGGTGGTATTTTTGAGCATGGGGGGCGGGGATGTTGTCGCAGACCTGCTCATCGGTTCAGGAATGAATAAATGGATCGTTTTGTTTATCATGATGTTTATTGTGTTCGTCATGGGCATGTTCATCGACTGGGCCGCCATCCTGCTGGTCACCGTTCCCATTTTTCTGCCCATTGCAATAGAGCTGGGATACGATCCCTTGTGGTTTTCCCTGCTGTTGTGCGTGAATCTCCAGACATCATTTTTGACCCCGCCGTTCGGATATGCCCTGTTTTATTTTAAAGGCGTGGCGCCGCCTCAGATCAGCATGATGCATATTTACCGCGGGATTATCCCTTTTGTCCTGCTCCAGCTGCTCAGCATGGTGCTGCTGTGCCTGTTTCCCTCCCTGGTCACCTGGCTGCCCGGGGTGTTTTTCGGATAACAGCTGTAGACCAACCATGAATAAACCAGCAGCAGCCAGAGGAGTCTTCGTGTCATGACATCGCTTGTGGAAATATTCGATCAAAACGCATCCCTGGTATCTGCCTTGGTACACCAGGTTTCCAACCGGGCGCAGGCCTTTGAAAAAGCGGTGGCCCTGCTGAAAGAAAGACCGCTCACTGATCCCGGTATGCAGTTTCCCCGGTCATCACCGAAAACAAACGCCGGTGACGAACATATACGGACAATGGCCGTCCCGAATCTGGACGATACCGATTTCCGGCAGGTTTCGCAGGCCTGTGGTACCGCCGGAGGCATACGTCTGATTCAACAGGGGCTGCGGGAGTATCCTGCCGGCGTTGATATGGGACTGACCACGGCCGATTGGGGCATTGCAGATACCGGGACCCTGGTGATCAATTCCAACAATGAAGAAACCCGGCTGGCCACCATGCTCTGTGAAGTGCACGTGGCCATCCTGCAAATTTGTGATATCCGGGAAACAGCCCTTTCCATGGCAGATGAACTGGAAAAACAGGTTGGACAGACCGGGTCCTATACCGCATTTATCACAGGCGCCAGCCGAACCGCTGATATTGAACGGGTCCTGGCCATTGGGGTCCATGGCCCCCTTGAACTGCATATCATCCTGGTGGAGAACCAATAATGGAAAAACACGAAAGCCTCAAATCATATAGACACAGGCTGGATGATGCCCTTGGCAACCCCTTCCTGAGGCAGGCAATGGACAAATTCGCCGTGGCCTACCGGACTTCCAGGAAAAACGCCTTTTCCGGCTTGAATGCGGAGACCCTGATACGGCAGGTAGCAGACATAAAGGCCTCTGCCATTGCAGACAACGAAGCACTCCTTGAACAGTTCACCCGGGTGGCAGAAGCCAATGGTGTCCGGGTTCATATTGCCGCCACGGCAGAAGATGCCAACCGTATTATCAGTGATATCGCCAAAAAAACGGGTTCCAGGAAGATTGTCAAATCAAAATCCATGACCGCAGAAGAAATCCATTTGAACCAGTGGCTGGAAAATCAGGGGCATTTAGTCACTGAAACCGACCTGGGAGAATGGATTGTCCAGCTTCGCAAAGAAGGTCCTTCACACATGGTCATGCCGGCCATCCACCTGTCCCGGTTCCAGGTGGCAAAGCTGTTTTCCGATGTGACAGGAAAAAACCAGGATGCCAAAATCGAAAAGCTGGTAAAAGTGGCCAGAAAAGAACTGAGGGAAAAATTTGTTAAAGCGGATATGGGGATTACCGGTGCCAATTATGCGGTGGCCAAAACCGGGACCATCGGTATCGTCACCAATGAGGGCAATGCCAGGCTGGTCACGACCCTGCCCAGGGTTCATGTGGCCCTCATCGGTATCGACAAGCTTTTGCCCGGCATTGCCGAAGCGTTGACCATCAACCGGATCCTGCCGAAAAATGCCACCGGCCAGGCCATTACCTCCTATGTCACCTGGATTACCGGTCCTTCCGAATGCAAAACAGCAGATACCGGCCACCGGGAGATGCACATCGTGTTCCTGGACAACGGCCGCAGCAGAATCGCCTCTGATCCGGTGTTTTCCCAGGTGCTCCAGTGTGTCCGGTGCGGGGCCTGCGCCAATGTCTGCCCGGTCTACCGCATGGTGGGAGGGCACCGGATGGGATATATCTATATCGGAGCCATCGGCCTGATAACCACCTATTTTTTTCACGGCCTGGAACATGCCAGAAACCTGGTTCAGAACTGCACCAACTGCGGGGCATGCAAAACGGTGTGCGCCGGAGGTATCGACCTGCCATACCTGATAAAGGAAATCCATGCCCGTATCCAGGATGAAGCGGGGCATCCTTTGCAAAGCCAGCTTCTGGGCAGGGTGCTCAAAAGCAGAAAGTTTTTTCATGGCCTCCTGCGCGCAGCCTGGCTGGCCCAGAAGCCGGTGATCGACAAAAAAACGAGGCTTGCATCCAAAGAACAGGGCGCAGGTTTTTTGCGCCATCTGCCCATGATTTTTTCTCCCGACCACAATTTCCGGGCACTGCCGGCCATTGTCAAAACCCCTTTCCGGGATCGGTTTGCCGGCCTGAACCAGACCGTTGAAAATCCGAAGATTACCATTGCCCTGTTTTCCGGGTGCCTCCAGGATTTTGTTTACCCGGAACACCTCGAAGCGGCCATGAAAGGATTTGCCCAAAACCATATCAAGGTGATCTTTCCCATGGGTCAGTCCTGCTGCGGCCTGCCTGCCGTGAGCATGGGAGAGATTTCAGCTGCAAGGGATGTGGCGCTTCAGAACCTGGATGCCATGGCGGCCGGGCGGGATAATTATGATGATATCGATTACATCGTGACTTTATGCGCATCCTGTGCTTCTCACCTCAAGCACGGGGTGCCGAAACTGGTCAAAGACTATGCCCCTGCAAAAGCGGCCGCGTTTGCCGCCAAAGTATTGCCGTTTTCCGTATTCATGAATGATATTGCAAGAATTCAATCCAGCCCCGGTGCCGGCAGAAAAACGGCATTCCACTCCCCTTGCCACCTGTGCCGGGGTCTGGATATTCACAATGCACCCCATGAGGTGATTGAAAAATCGGGGAACCGGTATGTGCCCACCACTGAAGAAGAAACCTGCTGCGGGTTCGGGGGCGGGTTCTCTGCGACATTTCCAGCCGTCTCCAGGGAAATTCTTATCAGAAAGCTGGATGATGTTCAATCAGCCAAAGCCGAGATCCTGGCAACCGAGTGCCCGGGCTGTGTGCTCCAGCTGCGGGGAGGCACTGTCCGGCAGGGCCGCGAATTCACGGTGTGCCACCTGGCTGAACTGCTGTACCCTGATTCATAACCGGCAACCGGACTAAAAAGCAGTAAAAGGCAGGGTGTCTTTATATGAAGATCAAAAACACTTCATTTTGAAACCGGTCATCCTGGTTCGACTCTCCATCAAAATAACCACTTGAAATTTTATATATATTTTTCTATATATTCCT
>CAYNHL010000166.1:0-6340 GCA_964397015.1 uncultured Desulfobacterales bacterium
TCTGAATACATCATGTCACAGATACCTGCCCGTAGTGAATGATATATATAAGGTAAAAAGAAAAAATATACTTATAATATAAACCGATATTTGAAGCTTGACCTTAAATAATTCAAAATTTAGGTGAAAATCCCTAATTAATTGTAAAAAAGTTCTTGACATTGTCCATGGATTTTGAGTAGCCTGATGAGGAAAGTCAACCATAATCATCAGGAGGAAATCATGCCGATTAATAACAATACACTGGTTCTGGACGGGTATTCCCTGACCATAGAGGAGTTGGTGCAGGCCGGAAAAGACCTGTCTGTCAAAATCGAAATCAATGAAAAAAACTGGCCGAAAATCCGGGACTGCCGGAAAATGGTCGAAAACTGGGCCAATGAAGAGCGCTGCATCTATGGCGTTAACACTTCCTGCGGCGGTCTTGTGGATCACCTGCTTCCCAAGGAGCGGGACAATGATTTTCAAAAAAACCTGGTGCGGAGCATCACCACCCAGGTAGGAGAACCCTTTTCAGACGTGCTGGTCCGGACATTCATGATCGCCAGGGCAAATTCCCTTTGCCGCGGTTATTCCGGAATCAAGGAAGAAAACCTTAAAATCTATGTCGACATGATCAACAAGCATGTGTTTCCACTGATTCCACAGAAAGGATCACTGGGCACCAGCGGTGACCTCGGGCCTTTGGGGTGTATCGCCAGCGTTGCCTTCGGTGAATGGAAAGCCAGGTACAAAGGAGAGGTCATGCCGGGCAAAGCGGCCATGGATGCGGCCGGTATCCCGCTGATGTACCTGAATGCCAAGGAAGGGCTTTCATTGATAAACGGCACGTCCGCAATGGTGGGGCTTGCCTGTACAGTCATTGTCGAGGCGATAAACACACTGAAGAATTCAGATATCATTGCCGCTTTTGCCATTGAAACCCTTATGGGCAGGATAAATCCCTTTGATGTAAGGGTTCATGAACAAAAATACCATCCCGGCCAGTATGCCACGGCCATTAATCTGACGCGGCTTTTGGAGAGCAGTAAAATGGCCATCGATGAACTGGAGCTTTCATTGAAACTCCAGGAAGTTCTCAAGAAACACGAGGGCATTTCAGTAGCCGATATCCCGGTGGAGGACGCTTATTCCATCCGGTGCACACCCCAGTTTATCGGTCCGACAAGGGAAGCGGTTAAAAACGCCTATGACGTTCTGTTCAGGGAATTGAATTCCAGCAATGACAACCCGTTGATTTTTACGGAATATGACACTTTTATCCATAACGGGCATTTCCATGGTCAGCCCATATCATGTGTCATGGATTTTCTGGGCATAAGCATGGTCAATGTCGGGGTGGTCAGTGACCGCAGAATCGACAGGTTTATGGATTCAGCCCACAGTACCGGGCTGCCGCCGTTCCTCTGCAAGGAGGATACCGGTGTCCGGATGGGCCTTATGGGAGGACAGTTCATGACCACAAGCCTTGTGGCTGAAAACAGGACGCTTGCCACACCGGCGTCCATCCAGTCCATAACCTCTACAGCGGATTTCCAGGATATTGTCAGTTTCGGGCTGATCGCGGGCAGAGAAGCCCGGCAGATTGTTGAAAACACCAACCATATCCTGTCTTTTGAACTGCTGTGCGCCGCTCAGGCCGCCGATATCCGCGGTATTGACAAGTTGAGCAAGGCCGGCCGGATCATGTATGACGCGGTAAGAGAAACCCTTCCTTACCTGGATTATGACATGGTCTATATCGATCACCTTGAAACCCTGAAGGCAAGGATTGAATCCGGCGAGTTCGTTGAAAAAATAGAAAAGGAGCTCGGAGAATTACTGCTGGTTCACCAGAAAGAATAGTTCATAGAAGGTTTTACCAATCGGACCGGCGGATACCGGGGATTTTTAAAGGCCCGTTTCTTTCAAAAAACCCCGGTACTGCCCCCGGCCCAGGACGCGAATTGTTTTTACAAAGGGATGTAAAATGATTGAAGCCCAGATTGAAGAAAAAATTTTCCAGGAATATAAGACACGATTTCCTGAATGCCTCAAAAGGCATGAAATGATGATCAATTATATCCCCGGCGGCGCCACCAGGAGCCTGAGCTATTTCAGGCCCTACCCCCTGCATATCGAATATGGGAAGGGGGCTTATGTCTTCACGCCGGAGGGCCATAAGCTGCTGGATGTGACCAATGCCTATGGCGCCCTGGTTCACGGACATGGTGATCCGGACGTCGTTGCAGCCGTATCAGAAGGGATACAGAAGGGATCGCAGTTTTCCACTCCCACTCAAAGCCAGTACAAGCTGGCCAGACTGCTTTGTGAACGGGTGCCCGGATTTGACAAGATACGTTTTGTGAACAGTGGAACGGAAGCCACGTTGTTCGTTCTTCGGACTGCCCGTACCTATACGGGAAAGGACAAGATCCTCAAAATGGCCGGCGGGTTTCACGGCACCCATGACTGTGTCGCTGCATCAACAAAGAAAAATGTCATAACTGCCGGCATTCCCAGGGGTATGACAGAGGACATGCTCGAGGTGCCGTTCAATGACATCCAGGCTCTGGAGACAGCGGTCAGGGATAACAAAGACACCTTGGCAGCCGTGATCATGGAACCGTTCCTGGGTGCCGGTGGGGTGGTTCTTCCCGAGGAAGGATACCTTAAGGCGGTCCGGGAAATTACTGAAAAGTACCAGGTGCTGCTGATTTTTGATGAAATTTTTTCATTCAGGGTTCATCCGGGCGGTGCCCAGGCACTCTACGGGGTTATCCCAGATCTTACCACCATAGGAAAGGTGGTCGGAGGCGGGCTTCCCATCGGTGTATTTGGTGGAAAAGCCGACATCATGAATATCTTTTGTCATGAACAAACCAAAACCCCGCTGTATCATTCCGGCACCTTCAATGGTTATGATACGGTCATGCAGGCCGGGTACGCGGCCATGGAAAAATTTGACGCAGCCGCCATTGAAAGGGTGAACCAGATGGGGGACAGGTTTAAAAAAGGCCTTGACCAGAGCCTGGAGAAAAACGGGCTCAACATTCATGCAAACCAGATCGGGTCCCTGCTGAATCTTCATTTTGTCAACGAAAGACCCACCAATAATGCCATCGTCCAGAAATCGGAAGAAAACCTCCATGCACTTATGCACCTGGCTTTGTTGAACAGGGGAATATTCAACATACCAAGGGGGCTTTTCATCCTGTCCTGCGTAATGACACAGGCCGAGATCGATCACCTGGTCGAAGCAATCGATGACACACTCAAAGAATTGTTGCCTTTGATTGAAAAAGAATATAACCATTTATGCTCAAAATGATAAGAAACGGTTTGAATATCGAAAAGAAGGCATAAATGGTACTGGATGAAATTGACAAAGTTATCCTGAACACTCTTCAGGAAAATGGAAAAACCACCAATTCCAGGTTGTCGAAACTGGTGGGAATATCGGCCCCGGCCACACTTGAACGTGTCAAGAGACTCGAAGCGGCCGGGATTATAACGCGTTTCACAGCTCTTGTGGACCACGAAAAACTCGGATACCTGATAACAGGGATTGTGAACCTGAGCCTGAATTTGAGCCAGCTGACTTCTGTCGAAGATATCAAGGAAAAATTTTTTGCCCTTGAAGAGGTGGTGGAATGCTACCAGATTTCAGGAGAAAACGATTTTATCCTCAAGGTAATCAGCAAGAACATCAAGACATACGCACAGTTCATGAACAACAAGCTGACCAAGATAGCCGGTATCCGGTTTATCAAATCATCGTTTGTCATTGACAAGGTCAAGGAAAGCAAGGCCTTTGTTTTTGATCTTGCACAGGAATACAAAACCAATGGGAACAATGACCATTAAATTCAAATACCATGTCAAAGGAGGGTGCATACATGAATAAAATTATCATTACCGCTGCCATTACCGGGTCTGTTCATATCCCGACCATGAGTGACTATCTGCCAATAACACCGGATGAAATTGTGGAAGACGCTGTCAAGGCCTGGGAGGCAGGGGCAGCCATCGCCCATATACATGTGCGGAATCCCGAGAACGGTCTGCCGGTTTCAGATCCGGATCTTTTTATGGAGGTGCATTCCAAGATCAAGGCACGATGTGACATGGTTCTGCTGCCCACAACCGGGGGGGGGATGAACCAGACAACCGAAGAAAAACTCATTCCCATCAAAAAGCTTCAGCCTGAAATGTGTTCGTTCGATCCTGCCCCGTTCAATTTCGGTATTTTCCAGATTGCCAGCAGATTCAAGGAGTTCAAATATGAATGGGAACCCGAATACCTCGAATTGTGCAAGAACGTTACATTCCGGCCTACGTTCAACGACGACATGATTTATGGCAAAACATTTCTGGAGATTGACACAAAGCCGGAAATCGAGATCTACGAACTGGGTCATGTCAGCTACGTATCCTGGCTGCTTGAGGAAAATCTTCTCAAACCGCCGGTCCACCTTCAATTTGTATTTGGTCCCATGGTCGGATGGATGACACCTTCGGTCAAACACCTGGTACTGATTCATGACGAGGCAAAAGAGGTCCTTGGGGAAAGCAACTTTACCTGGTCCGTTGCAGCCGGAGGCAGGTTCCAGATTCCTATCACCACTACGGCCATGGCCATGGGCGCTCAGAATGTCCGGGTAGGACTCGAGGATTCGGTCTATGCCGGAAAGGGCATAATGGCCAAGGCCAGTGCAGACCAGGTCAACATGATAAAGCGGGTGGCCAAAGAAATGAGCCTGGAACCGGCCACACCGGATGAAACAAGAAAAATTCTGGGTCTCAAGGGACTGGATAAGGTTGCTTTTTAGTTTTTTTTCAGATTATATGATATGTGCATGAAAAATTATAAAACAAGGGAGGTTGTGGTTCTTTAAATAAAAATCAGTAAATCACAAACAAATAAAGGAGGGGCACTGTTGAACTATTCAGAATACGCCGCAATACATGCTCGTCACAATCCTGAAAAGGTCTGCCTTGTCGAGAGGACACCTGCAACAGGACAGCGCAGGGTTTTTACCTGGAAAGGTTTCAATGACGAGATAAACCGGACAGCCAATTATCTTTCTCAAAAGCTGGGTGTCAAAAAAGGTGATTTTGTAATGCATCTGCAGAACAATTCACTGGAATGGGTTGTGACCTATTTTGCCATTATCCGCCTCGGCGCAATTGTCGTTCCGTTGAATTTCCGGTTTGAAAGCCCGGATGTGCTGTTCGCCGCCGGAGTCTGCGACCCTGACGTATTTATCCTGGGTTCGGAGTTTTTAAGGGTGGTGCAGCCGATCAAGGAAGAGCTGTCCACGATCCGGCACTATGTGTGCGTGGGCGACGATGTTCCTGATGACATGATCAGTTTTTCAAAAGAGGTCCAGTCCTATGACGATTGTTCCGATGCCCTGGTAGAAGTGGACCGGGACCATGACCTTGCCATGATGTTTACCTCCGGAACTACCGGAAAGCCCAAACCGGTGATGCATTCTCATTTTTCCCTGAACAGTACCGCCATTGGCAACGGCATGACTTATTTCGTGCAAAAAGACGACAATTACCTTATTTTCCTGCCGCTTTATCACAGCGGCACCATGTTTTTATGGGCTCCGTTTTACGCTACCGGTGCAACCGGAACCCTGATCCGTGAATTCCGCGACCCCAAGTGGATTGTAGAGGCTATTGCCGAAGAAAAGTGCACGGATATGCTCTTTGTCGTTCCCATAGGGATAGCCCTGCTCAATGCCGTTGAAAACGGGGCTTTCAACATGGAAGATTATGACCTGTCATCCTGGAAATATATGGAGATCGGGGCCCAGCCCGTTCCCTTCGAAATCATGAAACTTCTCGTGGAGAAGCTGCCCTGCGGTGTTTCAAATATTTACGGCATTACAGAAGGCGGCGGGGGCGGCACATTCAACCTCTACCCGGAAGATACCCTGCTCAAGCCGGGATCCATCGGCAAGCCGACCTTCGGGGTGCAGGCCAAGATTGTTGATCCACTGGGTAACGAGCTGCCTGACGGTGAAGTGGGAGAGCTGGTTTTCAAAACTCCCAGAATGATGAAGTCCTATTATTCCAATCCCGAAAAAACCCAGGAAACGTTAAAAAATGGTTGGCTTTATACCGGGGATTTATTAAAGAAGGATAAAGACGGCTATTTTTATATCGTGGACAGGATGAAAGATATGATCACCAGCGGTGGCGAGAATATCTATCCCGTCGAGATCGAAGACGCCCTCATGGATCACCCGGATATTTATGACGTTGCCTGTATCGGATATCCTGATGACCGGCTTGTGGAGATCGTGATGGCCGTCGTGCAGCTGAAAGAGGGACGTACCATGACCGA
>CAYNHL010000167.1:0-6252 GCA_964397015.1 uncultured Desulfobacterales bacterium
TGAATCTTGCTCCTTTTTACCCAGCAATATCATTTGAAGCATATAAAAAATAAGTAGGGACCAGAACCCATTGGATTTCAGATATATGAAACAAACTCAAAAAGTAACCATGCTGCGGGCAAGCCGCAGATTCTAAAGGGTTCTCCTAATTTTAAAATAAGCTTGGGGAATATATAGGGCTCAACAAACGAAATTATACAAAGAATTGTTGAATAATATTTTAAAGCATGAGAATGATGCCGTGTTAACTACAAACACGGAGGATACTATGTATGATTTAAGTGAGTTGCCAGAGCCCCAAACAGATTTGCCTTTTCCTTTAATGAAGGCATTAGAGCAGAGACGAACAGTACGAAAATGGAAAGATACTCCAATTTCTAAACAAAACATATCTAACCTTTTATGGGCTGCCTGTGGCATAACTAAAAAAAAACACGGTAAAAGTAAATGCAAAAGAACTGCTCCTTCAGCATGTAATTCACAGGCAATCAGGGTTTATTTGCTCATGGGAAAAGGCGTGTTTTTATATAACGAAGAGATTCACGAATTAATTGAAATTACAAAAGATGATATTCGGAAAAATATTGGTACTCAAAAAATGATGAAGTCTGCACCAATGGGTCTTGTTTTTGTTGCTGATTTATCGAGAATGAAGAGTCCGTTTTTAAAAAAAGCAGAGGCTCAACAATTTAGTGCTTGGATTGATACAGGTTATATCAGTCAAAATGTATATCTGTATTGTGCTGCCTCAAATTTAGGAACGGTTGCATTATCTCTGGTTGATAGAGACAAATTGCATGAATTAATGCAACTGAAAGAATATGAGAAGGTCATTTTGACTCAAGTCGTCGGACATTTAATATAATTTACACACTATTTGTTTTTAGTCCTTAGGCAAAGGGTAAGTCTACTTTTGAACTTTACCGAAAACTTCAACAATCAATATGCACGGGATTTTACCGGTGATGTTGTTGTCGTAAAAAACAGGAGGAACGACTCATGAAAACAATTGGTTTGTTGGGTGGCATGAGCTGGGAAAGCACACTCGGTTATTACCGATTGATCAACAAAGGCGTCAAGAAAAAGCTTGGGGGTCTGCATTCAGCCAAAATTGCTATGTATAGCGTTGATTTCGAGCCAATTGAAAAATTACAACACAAAGGTGACTGGGAAGGGACAGCAAAAATACTCTCCAAAGCAGCTCAGAATGTTCAGGCAGCTGGTGCTGATTTTCTGCTCATTTGTACAAATACCATGCACAAGGTTGCCCCTGAAATCGAAGCAGCAGTTCAAATACCGTTACTTCATATTGCAGATGCTACAGCAGAAAAGCTTGTAAATGAGGGAACTAAATCCGTTGGTTTGCTGGGCACGGCCTTTACTATGGAGCAAGATTTCTACAAAGGAAAGTTAATTGGTAATTATGGCCTCAAAGTATTGGTGCCAAATGAGGATGATAGGCATGTCGTCCACAATATAATCTATCAAGAACTTTGTTTGGGTAAGATTGATTCCAATTCAAAGGCTGAGTATTTGCGTATCATAGATACTTTGGCAGCCCAGGGAGCAGAAGCGGTGATACTTGGCTGCACAGAAATTGGAATGCTGGTCAATCAATCTGATACCAATGTAAGGCTTTTAGATACCACAGCCATTCATGCTGCAAAAGCTGTGGAGTACGCAACAACATAACAAGGGTTAACTGTCTTAAATGAACCATGCATAAAATTGTAGTATCTGATATTTTTGGAAAAACCAGCGAATTAGAAGAGCTTTGCAATGCACTGAAAGCACAGGTTGAAATTGTTGACCCATATTCAGGCAAATTCATGCATTTTAAGAAAGAATCGGAAGCTTATGAATGCTTCATGGCTAATGTGGGTATTCAAGCATATTCTGAGATGTTATTACAAAAAATAGCTTCAGTTTCTAATCCAACAACTCTTATTGGTTTTAGTGTTGGTGCATCGGTAATATGGAAAGTTTCAGGAAACCTTAATGTTGACTTCATTGAGAATGCGATTTGTTTTTATGGCTCACAAATAAGGAATCATACAGAGGTCAACCCTTGTACCAATATAGACCTTATTTTTCCAGTGAGTGAACCTGGCTTCAGTGTTAGTGAGCTTGGAAATATCCTTTCAAAGAAAAGTCGTGTTGAGGTTTACTACACTCCATATCTGCATGGCTTCATGAATTCTTTGTCAAAAAACTTTAGTCATGTTGGTTACAACGAATACATGAAGAAAACCATAATCCCGGACCCTCCTGAAACCTTTTGGCAGGACGTAGATTCCACTTAAGATAGTGGTCCAAAAATCGGGGGGTAACCGCATGCCCAGGTGGTCCGGCCATAAAATGCATGCCGATAAGATTGGAGGATATCCCATGAAACCATTATATTATTCGATAAAACACCTGGTTCCTTTATTTGTCCTGGTGTTATTGTCCACCCCGGCCCCAAGCGCCGGCAACACCTTGACGGGCAATGCCGGGTCAACGCTTTATGTTGAAAGTTTTGGGGCGTTTGATGAACCCTGGGCCATGTGCTTTCTGCCGAACGGAAACCTGCTTGTCACGGAGAAAAAAGGCAATCTGGTCCTGTTCAATTTGGATGACCGTACCCGGAAAGCAGTCCAGGGGGTGCCCAAGGTGGCCTACGGCGGTCAGGGGGGATTGGGGGATGTTATTATTCACCCGCAATTTGCGGACAACCACTGGATATACCTCTCCTATGCTGAGCAGGATACATCAGGTAAGAAAGGTGCGGTTGTGATCCGGGCAAAGTTTCGTTCCAACGATGCCGGGCCTGCACTTGAAGGCCGTCAGGTTATCTGGAAACAGATCCCGAAAGTAACCGGCAGCGGGCACTACTCGCACCGGATGGCATTCAGCCCGGACGGAAAACTGTTCATCACCTCCGGTGATCGCCAAAAGCAGACCCCGGCCCAGGACTGGACCCAGGATTTGGGCAAGGTTATCCGTTTAAACGAGGACGGATCTGTCCTTTCTGACAACCCATTCCAGGACAAGGGGGACCTTGCCAAAACCTTCTGGTCTCTGGGGCACCGAAACCTTCTGGGTATTGCCTTTGACCGCCAGGGGCGGCTGTGGACCCATGAAATGGGGCCACAGCACGGGGACGAGTTCAACTTGATTGTCAGGGGGGACAATTACGGCTGGCCCATTGTCTCCTGGGGCGACCAGTATTCAGGAATTCCAATCCCCGACCATGACACACGACCGGAATTTAATGCACCTGAAATTTACTGGGTTCCCACGGTTGCCCCTTCAGGCCTGATCATCTATGACGGCGCCCTGTTCCAGCAATGGCAGGGGAATGCATTCCTTGGCGGGCTCCGGTCCAGATCCCTGGTCCGCATTGAAATTAACGGCTCCCAGGCCCATGAGGCAGAACGTTTTGCCATGGGCAAACGCATCCGGGAAGTTGAGCAGGGTCCCAAAGGTGCCATCTGGGTTTTGGAGGACAAACATAACGGCCGCCTGCTCCGACTGACGCCCGAATAAATAATCAGGAGTATTTTATGCGATGTTCTGTGTCTTGCGTTATATTGGCAGCAGTTCTCTGCGCTGTGGTCACAGGCTGTTCCGGGCTGGGTAAGCCGCCATCGGATAAACAAAAAGAACAGTATTCCTTATCACCAAATTTTGACATTCAGAACGGCATCTTTAAAAACCGTCCTGAGCGGGAAAAAGACGTCATTCGGGAGCGACGGCTAAAGGAAAGTAGATATACCCGGTCAGACTCTGATGGAGATCCTCCGGATCATCATCTTCCGGACATCAAAACGGATTTCAAGGAGTTTGTTTCCAATGAGTCAGATCTGAAGTGCGTCTGGTTCGGGCATAGTTCTTTGCTGGTAAAACTGGATAAATCTCTCATCCTCATCGATCCCGTTTTTGATCGCTCCAGTCCTGTGACTTTTACGGGCGGACCTCGTTTCCAGAAATCTCCCGTTACCCGCGCGCAATTGCCTCCGATTGATTTCATCGTGATTTCCCATGACCACTATGATCACCTGGAGATGGCGACCGCCAGGTATTTTGCGAACAAAAATACCGTATTCATCGTACCACTGGGGATTTTATCTCATCTTAGGCACTGGGACAATATCCGGAATTGAGTTTATCGCCACCCCGGCACGACATTCCTCGGGCAGAACAGACCGACGTGACAACTATACGCTATGGTCATCCTGGGTAATCAGATCTCAAAGCCATACCCTGTACTACAGCGGTGATTCCGGTTACGGCAGCCATTTCAGAGAGATCGGCGAGAAATACGGATCCTTTGATGTCGTATCTGGTATCTAAAAGGGAATGAAAATGCATTTGAGACCATTGAGGAGTTAAATAAGTTCTCTATTTCAGTCGTAACCTACATGGAACTCGTTCAAGGAATGAGAAATAAAAATGAATTAAACAGATTACGTCAAGCCCTAAAAATCTGGAATACCAAAATTATCTATATATCGGAGGATATTTCCGCCAAGGCAATGTTCTTTGTAGAACAACATTTTATCAGCCATTCATTGCAATTGGCCTATGCGCTTATCGGTGCAACGGCCATTTTTTGTGGAGAGTCCATACTTACCGCTAATGATAAGCACTACAAGGTTCTAAAAGATCTTCAAATTAAAAAATTCAGACCATAACTCTATATAAATTAAATTCATCCATATTTCAGGAATCTATATCAGAACTGAAACGAACAAAGTAAATTGATAACAGAATTTTGACCCCGGCGTGGCATAATAAATATAGTCTTGCAAAGGTCTTGTCGCTTCACACCTGCAAGTGAGAAATACGTTAACGGAGTCTGGAAAACGAAAATGAACGGGTATATTGAAAACTAATTTAAGAAAAAAGGATTGATATGTCTTATTCACCAAAAATGAGTTCCGGATTTACATTAGCAAAAAACCGGAGTGCTTTTATTTCTCCCCAATCGGGAATGTGTTCATTTTGCACTCAAGATTGTAACGGCACCTGTGAACTTGCACAGGCAGCTGTTTTGGGGGCACAAACAGTATACCCCACAACAACAGGAAACAACCAGATTGCGTCGGAAAAAGATTATCCAATTGATTTTTCACATTTTAATATCAACGGCCGTGTATTCGGTGCCCAGGGAGCCAATGAAAATATGGACGAGGCCACCATTTTTAATGTTAACCTGGAGCGGACCTACGGCTTCATTCATCCGGTCAGGATGGCAATGCCCTTTATCCTGCCTGCATTGATTAAACTTAACTGGGAGGACTACTTTTCCGGAGCTGCCATGGCCGGTGTGACTTGTGTGATTGGTGAACATGCCAGAAACAATGAGCCGAATCTAAAAATCGACAATGGAAAGGTTACGGATTTTCCATTGTTAAGAAAAGCCCTTGACTGTTTTCTTCGATATGACAGGGGATATGGACAGATTGTGCTGCAATGTAATGTGGATGATGACCTGATGGGAGTTCCGAAAATTGCCATAGAAAAATATGGAGCCAGTGCAATTGAAATTAAATTCGGGCAAGCGGCTAAGGGAACCCAGCCTGCCATACGGGTAAAGGATCTTGAAACCGCACTTGTCGAACAACAGCACGGTAATCTGGTTTACCCCGATCCCGGTGATCCGTCCGTGCAAAAAGCTTATCATGAAGGTGTTTGCCCGAATTTCTACACCTATGGCAGATTGCCCCTGTGGACAGAAAAATCCCTGGTGGACCATATTGCAGCGTTGAGAGATATGGGTGCCAAAAACATCTATTTTAAAATGGCCGGGTATGACAGGCTGGATATTGAACGGGTTCTCCGGCTGGCCTGTGAAGCACAGGTGGATATGGTTACCTTCGATGGAGCTGGCGGCGGTTCAGGATACAGCCCCTCAAAAATGATGAACGAGTGGTCGTTACCCACGGTATGCTTAGAGGATGCGGTGGTCCGCTTTTGTGAACAATTGAAGTCTGAAGGATTGACCCTACCTGCAATAGTTATGACCGGTGGGTTTGCAAGTGAGGATCAAGTATTTAAAGGCTTGGCCTATGGGGATGGACATGTTTCGGGAATTGGCTTGTGCCGGGCGTCAATGGCTGCTGCCATGACCGGAAAAACAATTGGTGAACAGATAAGGGCTGGAAATGTGCCGGAACGGTTTAAACCATATGGTTCAACGGTTGAAGAAATTTTTTGCGACCTTCCTGACTTACGTGCCATTTACGGCACCAGGGCAAATCAATTTCC
>CAYNHL010000168.1:0-6181 GCA_964397015.1 uncultured Desulfobacterales bacterium
TGGCCGAGCGGCTGAAGGCGGCGGTCTTGAAAACCGTTAAGTGTAACAGCTTCGTGGGTTCGAATCCTACCTCCTCCGCCAGAAAACAGACAATTATGTGCGGAGAAATGGCCGAGTGGCTGAAGGCGCTCGCCTGCTAAGCGAGTATGGGGTTTAAAGCTCCATCGAGAGTTCGAATCTCTCTTTCTCCGCCACTTGTTTTCTTTTCCGCCACTTGTTCCTTAGTATTTTTACTTCAGGCTTCAAAACCCGAACCCAGCGGTCAGCAGAAAGATATCAATGCCGTCATTCGGATATTTGAGCCCGGCATTGGAATAATGCATGTATCTGAAGTTGATATCGAACCTGTCATACCGGATACCGGCACCGATCCGGTCTTCAAATTGAAAGGCCGATGCCATGTCCCGGTTCCCGATCCGTGTTTCCGACAAAAATGCCGCACCGATGCCAAGCTCCACGTAAGGCAGAATACGGCTGCCCGGCTGCCCGAAATAACAGGCAACCACCGGGGAGGCCCCTATGGCCGTCACTGAGTTTTTATCATGGATCCAGCGGTTGAGAGATCCTTCAACATAACCGGACAAAAATCCATTTTCCCATGTATACAGCGGCCGGGCAAAGGATCTTTTCAGGCCAACGCGCCAGATATCGATTCCGTCTTTGCTCTCACCATGTCCAAGGGTTACAGAATACCTTTTGTCCTGAGCCATTGCCGCGCCCGAAATCACCAGCAGCAGCCAACACATCAACAACACTGTCCATACCTTTTTTTTCATATTTTTCCCTAACGGTTGTTCCCCAAATATTGCCCGGTAAATACCGTACCGGCCGGTTCCTTGATATATAAAGGCGATATGCTCCATAAACAGTAAAAAAACCGTCATAATATCCAAAAAAACAGCATACTTTATCAATTTTTCCTTTAAATTATCAAGTAAAAAAAAACAATACCGCCCTCGACCACCTCCTGTGAAAAGGCAGCCCACATATTTATACGCCCGCGGCTTTTACCCTTGACATAAAATGGAAGGGAGTTTATATCCATCTTACAATCAGAATTGATACTGTAAACCCGAACTTTATTGATGTTTCACCTGCAAAGCTGAAAAAACATGGACCTTAAACAGGCACTGACACAACACAGGAAACAATTGTTAGACCAGTGGTTTCAAGCCACCATCAACACCTACCCCGACCAGACCGCAAGGATACTGGGCAAAAAAAGCAATAAATTTGACAACCCCGTGGGAGCCACAACTTTCGAATCCCTCGATGCGGTTCTTGACCTGATGCTCAGGAACTTTACCGCCGAAGAACTTGAAAAGGCCCTGGATCCGGTTATCCGTATCCGGGCGGTCCAGGCATTCAGTGCCGCAGACGCGGTCAGCTTCGTCTTTGCGTTGAAATCCATCGGAGAAAAAATCATTGATGCCGGCGTTATCAGGGAATTTGACCGGCTGGTGGACCAGGTGACCCTTGCAGCCTTCAACCGGTATATGAAATGTAAAGAAGATATTTTCCTTTTAAAGGCCCTTGAGAGCAAAAGACGTATCCACAGGGCTTTTGAAAGGGCAGGTTTAGTAGAAGAGCTCGATGAGACAGACCTTCTGGGCTCTTGAAAATCTTAACATGCGCGGTATGAAGTTGAATACCGCCCATTAAATAACGAGGTGATTAACAAATGAATCAAAAGTACTTGATCCCCCTGACGGCTGTTTTGGTGCTGTTTCTGGCAGCATACGTTCTGGTTGAGGGAGCAGGACTTCAATGGTTCTTCGGGATCGTGGTGCCCTATGTCTCGCTCCTTGCCTTCCTTGTCCTGTTTGTCATGAAGGTGATGGGATGGGCAAGATCGGCCGTACCGTTCAGGATTCCGACGACCTGCGGACAGCAGAAGTCTCTGCCTTGGATAAAGCAAAACAAAATCGACAATCCCGACACCGCGGGAGGCGTTTTTGTGCGTATGCTCCTTGAAATATTTCTGTTCAGATCACTTTTCAGAAATACCAAGGCTGCATTCAACAGGAATGAAAAAAACAGGATCGCCTATTCATGGGAAATTTTTCTCTGGGTCGGGGCGCTTGCATTCCACTATGCATTTCTTGTTACCATTATCCGCCACTTGAGATTTTTCATCACACCTGTCCCTGGTGCAATAAAAGCCCTTGAGTTTCTTGACGGCATCCTGCAGATCGGCCTGCCCGGGATTTTCATTTCAGGAATCGTACTCCTGGCTGCCGCCCTTTTTCTCCTGGCACGGCGGATATTTGACCAGAAAGTCAGCTACATCTCGCTGCCTTCAGATTATTTCCCGTTATTCCTGATCATCGGTATAGCCCTGACCGGCATATTCATGAGATATTTCACCAAAGTGGATATCATGGGCATCAAGACATTCACCATGGGCCTGATCTCGTTTTCCCCCACCCTTCCCGAAGGTGTAGGAGGGCTGTTTTATGCGCACCTGTTCCTGGTCAGCGTCCTGTTAGCCTATTTTCCGGCCAGCAAACTGATGCACCTGGGAGGTATTTTCCTGAGCCCCACACGGAACATGGCCAACAACACACGGGCCTTCCGGCATGTCAATCCCTGGAACTACGATGTGAAAACCCATACCTACGAAGAGTATGAAGATCACTTCAGAGATAAAATGATCGAAGCTGGCCTGCCAGTTGACAAGAAGGAGTAGCCAATGTCTGACGAAATTAAACCGGATGAACTGTTAAATAAAATAGACTACAATACCGGCGGGGGCGATTGGATGGATACGTCGGTCCAGATCAGGCCCGGGATGTACTGTTACGCATCAAATCCCAAGAGTGTCGAAACCCTGGGACTGCCCAACGCCCGTTCATGGAACCCCCTTGAAGATGACTGGAAGCTGCCGGACAATTGGCAGGAAATTATTCACCAGGGCATCAAGGAAAGGCTTGAACGGTTCCGTACCTTCAAGGTATTCATGGATATATGTGTCCGCTGCGGCGCCTGCGCGGACAAATGCCATTTTTTCCTGGGAACCGGCGACCCGAAAAACATGCCGGTGCTGCGATCTGAACTGCTCAGGTCTGTATACCGCAACGATTTCAGCACTGCCGCCAAAATTTTGAGCAAGATTCCGGGTGGGCGGCGCCTTTCCGGATCCCGGCCCATGACACTCGGCGTTCTCAAGGAGTGGTGGTACTACTTTTTCCAGTGCACTGAATGCAGACGCTGCTCTGTTTTCTGTCCCTACGGCATCGACACTGCTGAAATCACCATCATGGCAAGAGAATTGTTCAACCTTCTGGGCCTGAACATCGACTGGATCGCCACACCGGTTTCCAACTGCTACAAGACAGGAAACCACCTGGGAATCCAGCCCCATGCATTCAAGGACATGCTTGAATTCTTTGTGGAAGATATCGAAGACATCACCGGTGTCAACGTGGAGCCCCAGTTCAACAAGAAAGGGGCCGACATCCTGTTCATCACCCCTTCCGGTGACGTGTTCGCCGATCCCGGGACCTATACCTGCCAGGGCTACATGATCCTGTTCAAGTATCTGAAAGACAAGTACAACCTCGATATCACCTGGTCCACTTATGCCTCCGAAGGCGGAAATTTCGGGTTTTTCACCTCCCATGAAACCATGAAAAGGTTGAACGCCAAAATGTTCGCCGAGGCAAAACGACTTGGTGTGAAATGGATACTCGGGGGTGAATGCGGTCATATGTGGCGGGTAATTCACCAGTATATGGATACCATGAACGGCCCGGCCGATTTTCTTGAAGAGCCGGTCAATCCCATTACAGGAACCCGTTTTGAAAATGCGAAATCAACCAAAATGGTACATATCACCGAATTTACGGCAGACCTGATCAAGCACGGCAAGCTTGAGCTAGACAAAAGCCGTAATTCCAACCGTATAATGACCTTCCACGACTCCTGCAACCCGTCACGGGGCATGGGACTCCTGGATGAACCTCGGTATATCATTGAAAACACCTGTGACAAGTTCTATGAAATGCCGCCCAACACCATCAGGGAACAGACCTTCTGCTGTGGATCCGGTGCCGGACTCAATGCCGGTGAAAACATCGAGCTCAGGATGGCCGGCGGACTGCCGCGGGCCAATGCGGTCAAATTTGTCCATGAAAAATTCGGTGTAAACAGCTTAGGCACCATCTGTGCCATAGACCGTGCCGCACTCCCCACATTGATGGAATACTGGGTGCCGGATGTCGATGTTATCGGTATCCATGAACTGGTAGGCAACGCCCTGATTTTACCGGGTGAGAAGAAAAGAACCGAAGACTTGAGAATGGAACCGCTGCCGGGTTGCGAGGAGGAAGACGATGAGTAAAAACATGATTGTTGCAGGGCTCGTTATATTTGTCATTGCCGTGCTGTCTCCTTTCTGGCTCCAGCCGATATTCGGGGAAAGTGGCCCCGCTCCGGAGCCCGAACTGACTGGAAAGGCCAAAACCGCCAATAAGTGTGTCCTGGATAAATACGAAATGAGGGCCGATCACATGACACTGCTCGACGAATGGCGGGATGCAGTGGTCAGGGATGCAGACAGAAAATATGAAACTGCGGACGGCCGTGTTTTCAACATGAGCCTGTCAACTGGATCTGATTCATGCCTTGGCTGTCATGATGACAAATCAAAATTTTGTGACACATGCCATGTTTACACCTCGGTGGATCCCTACTGCTGGGATTGCCATACAAACCCCAAGGAGATTGAATGATGGAAAAGAGCAGAAGAAGCTTTTTAAAAGTGGCAGGTATCGCTGCCCTGGGCCTTGGCGCTGCGCCGGCACTGAACTTTGCTTCATCTGATTCTCACGGCACATCCCAAGCAGTTATGCACAAAAACGATGCGGCCCTGACAGCCCATCGATGGGGAATGGTTATTGATACCAGCAAGCTGACGGATGACGTTGTAGAAAATGTGATGAATGCATGTCACACCGCCCATAATGTACCCGATTTCAACCGGGCGCCGGATGAAGAGAACTATCCTGAACAGCGCCCGGTCAATCATAAGCAGGAAATCAAATGGATCTGGGATGAACATTTTCAATATGCTTTTCCTGAAATGGAGGATGAATTTTTAGCTGATAAATTCAAACATCTTCCGTTTCTGGTTCTCTGCAATCATTGCAAAAACGCCCCTTGCTGCAAAGCATGCCCGACCCAGGCTACTTTCAAACGTGAAGACGGTATCGTTATAATGGATTTTCACAGGTGCATCGGCTGCCGATTCTGCATGGCAGCATGCCCCTTCGGAGCCCGGAGCTTCAACTTTAGGGATCCCAGGCCTTTTATCGAAAAGACGGTGCCGGAATTTCCCACCCGGAGCATGGGGGTGGTTGAAAAATGCAACTTATGCGCGGAGCGCCTGGCCATAGGAGAACTCCCCCATTGCGTGGAAGCCTCTGAAGGTGCCATTGTCGTCGGAGACCTTGAAGACCCCGCTTCTGATATCCGGGCTCTTTTAAGAAAAAATTTTGCAATCAGACGTAAACAGGAGCTGGGAACCGAACCTTCTGTTTACTATATCATGTAAGAGAGGCGAGTATGCTTGAAATAGCTGTCAAAGGAAGTAAGACCTACTGGACATGGCTGGGTGTGCTGCTCGTTACAATTGGTATCGGAGCCGCCGTATACGTTGACCAGTTCATTAACGGCCTGATGATTACCGGAATGAGCCGGGATGTATCCTGGGGATTTTACATTGCCAACTTTACCTTCCTGGTCGGTGTAGCCGCGGGCGGGGTCATGGTGGTAATTCCCTTTTACCTCCATGATTATGAAAAATTTCATCGTATTACAATTCTCGGTGAGTTTCTGGCCGTGGCCGCCCTGGTCATGTGCCTGCTTTTCGTTCTGGTGGATGTCGGGCAACCGACCAGGCTGCTGAATGTCTGGCTCTATCCCTCACCCCAATCCGTCTTGTTCTGGGACACCCTGGTGCTCAACGGGTATCTCGGCCTGAACATCATAATCGGGTGGAAAGTCCTGGAAGCCGAACGCAACCAGGTCAAGCCCCCTTTATGGACCAAACCGCTGATATACCTGTCAATCCCTTTTGCCATCGGCATCCATACGGTAACGGCATATCTTTACTGCGGCCTGCCCGGAAGGGGTTTCTGGATGACCGCCATCCTGGCGCCGCGCTTTTTGGCATCCGCTT
>CAYNHL010000169.1:0-6159 GCA_964397015.1 uncultured Desulfobacterales bacterium
AAGGTAATCTTTTTGGTTTGGGCTCTTTTATTAAAAATCCGATTAAGGTGGTTGAGATGAGAATGACAAGAGCCATAAGAAAAGCAAAACGCCATGCCTCTAAAGGATAAATCCGAACGCCTTCTTCGACAAGCCCAAGCCATTTTTTGTCCAGGGCCAATCCGAACAGAGGTTGAACTATGGCAGCCCCAAAAAATCCTCCCATATTGGCAAGCCCGATGGCACAGCCGGACAGTTCAATAGGGTTGACCTCCTTTGTACATGCCCAGAGAAGAATGAAACCCGAGGCAAAAAAACCCATTGCAAACAGGAGATAAGGAAGAACAAAAGGGGCGGGTTTACCCCCTGGCCATGCCAGTAAAGCGATCCAGCACATAGAATACATTAATGAAAATACCAGTAAAGGTAATTTGCGCTTCCCGATCCGATCGGAAATATAACCGATTGCCGGGCATCCAATCACCAGGCCAACTGCAATGATCAAGAGATTTGAAGAGGCCTCGAACCGCTCCATCCCGTACTGTTGAACCAGAAAAGGAAGCCCCCATACACCCTGAAATGCCATAAGTGACCCGTAAATACCGAAAAACACGGCAAACGGAGGCCAGGAGCTGGGATTTTTCATCACTGCCCCCAATCCCTGGATAACATTCTTCATGCCTGTCCCTGACGTTGTTTTCAATGCAGGGTTGGGAGAAGGCAGTTTGAGTTCTGATGGGCGATCCTTTACCAGAACCAGGGTAAGGATACCGGCAATAATCCCAACACCGCCCACCAGGGAAAAAGAAACACGCCAGCCCCACAACGATACCAGGTATGCCAAGGGTGTCGCGGCAAGGACAGCACCTGAATTTCCTATAAACAGTGCCGTTCCGGACAGGGTGCCGAATTGTTTTTCAGGGAACCATTCCGTAACGATTTTCAACATGGAGACAAAGATGACAGATACACCGAATCCAATGAGTATCCGACCTGCATAGGCAATGCCAAGAACAGGCGAGAAAGCGAACACAAGGGATCCGGCACCGGAAATCATCATGCCCCAGAAAATGGTTTTTCTAGCACCGACACCATCTGCCAGAACTCCGGCTGGTAATTGCATCAATGTGTATACATAAAAATAAACTGCAGCCAGATTTCCCAGAACAGCGCCGCTTAAATTGAATTCTGCCATGAGCAGATCTGAAACCACGGCCGGAGCAACCCTGTGGAAATAAACCATAAGGTATGAGAAAGATACGATACCAAAAAAATACCATGCCGTTTTTTGTCTTTTCAGCTGCAAGGGGTCAGATGTCATTTCTTTTATCCTCATTAATTGTTAAAAATTACTGCGTTCACGCTCATGATGCAAATATAAGGCCATAAGCTGTTTCCTTGGTTGGAATGATAGACTTGAGACAATATAACATTGACAATATAAGAATTTTTGTGAAAGGTGAGGGGGGGTGATAGCCCTGTAACCGGCAATTTCTGTTAAGAGGTATGTATAATGAAGGCTAAAAACAATGGGTTTTACAGTTCGATATCCGTGTTGCCTGATAATTCCATTAAGGCTGCAGCGTCAGTACTCAATAATGCAAAAGTCGATACAACACCTGTCATAAGCAATGGAAACTGCCTTGTCGGCATCTTGACTGTTCAGCACATACTCGACGCTGTTTCAAAAGGGGACAGCCTGTCAAAGCCAGTTGAAAATATAATGGAGGCCGTAATTCACCAGGATGATACAAAAATTGATGAAATCTTGAAAAATTTTAAATCACTAAACGATTCTGACGATACAGTCAATTCAGAATCCTCAAAAAAGGAACTCAGCCGGGTCAAAGCCCTGAACAAAGAATTAGACGCAATATTTGAATCATCTTTTGACGGTATCTGGTTGTCGGATGGTGACGGAAAAGTTTTGAAGATGAACAGGGCCAATGAAAAAATATTTGGATTCTCCAGAGACCAGCTGATTGGAAAATATCCCGCTGATATGCTGGAGGAAGGCGTATATTCCAGATCTTCAGTTGTAAGAGCCATTGAGAAAAAAGAGACCGTCACGACCACCTTGACGACCAGGGATGGAAAAACGATTATTGCAACCAGCACCCCTGTTTTTGATGAAAAAAACAACATTTCAATGGTTGTAAACAATATAAGAGATGCAACCCACCTGTTTGAATTAAAATTTGAACTGGATCAAATGAAGGGGCTGACAGAGTTGTACAAAAATCAATTGAGGCAGGTGGAAGTCAAAAAAAAAGGATTTGTCTTTAAATCAGCCCAAATGGAAAGAGTTGTTTCCCTGGCAATCCGGCTGGCAGAAGTTGACTGTCCTGTTTTGATTACGGGGCCCTCAGGCGTTGGCAAGGAACTTGTCGCTGACATCATTCACAAAAACAGCGATCGTCGGGACGGGCCATTCATTAAAGTCAACTGCGGCGCAATTCCCGAAAACCTCATGGAATCTGAACTGTTTGGTTATGAATCCGGCGCTTTCTCCGGTGCTGCTCGTGCAGGAAAACCGGGTTATTTTGCCTTGGCCCACAAAGGCACCCTTTTATTGGATGAAATTGGTGAGCTGCCTTTGCACATGCAGGTAAAGCTTTTACGGGCTGTCCAGGACAGATCCATAGTAAGGGTGGGCGGAACCAAGCCTTTTAAGGTGGATATCAGGCTGCTTGCAGCCACCAATCGAAATCTGAAAGATATGATAACGAACAATGAGTTCAGGGCAGATCTTTATTACAGGCTCAACGTTGCGGCTATCTCCATACCGGCTCTAAATGAGCGCAGGGAAGACATTCTGCCGCTTGTCGAACATTTCCTGTCTATATTTAACCACAAATATAAAAAGAACATTCAGATTACAGATGAAGTCATTGATTACTGGCGCCATCTAAACTGGAAAGGAAACGTAAGACAATTGGAAAATACGGTGGAGAGAGTCGTTGTGACTGCCCAGGACCAATTGGTGACCACGCATGATTTAAAAATCAATCGACCTGAAAAACCTTCCAAAGAAAATGAACAGGAAGTGATTTCTCTTTCAGAAGCTGTTGCACAAACCGAACAAAAACTGATCAGGCGTGTATTTCAACGGTATAATACGACGCGTGAAATGGCCAGAAAACTCGACATTCACCAGTCTACGCTTATTCGAAAGGCTGCAAAATATGGTATATCAAAATAATTAGCGGCTTCTTTCTTGATTTGCAAAATTGCAGCAGAAGATAAATGCATTATCGATATTAGGCAGAGTTGTTCCAGTTATACTAAGGATATAAATCATTGATGCAATATTGCAGCAAAAAACCATTTTGTGCTGCAATATTGCATCAAAATATAACAGGGGTTCATCAAATACCGGGGCCTGAATATTAATTCTGTTTCAAAGTAACAAAGCATGATATCATTGTATTTCACTGATCATTTGTACTGGGATACCAAAAGGTTCTGATATGGCAGTGAAACCCACATATAAGGTTACAGCATGTTTTCCGCAGCAGAAAAAGACACACATCAAACAGCGTTAAAGGCATGGCACGTTCACATATTTATGAGGATTAAATTATTATGGTATCAGATCCATTTTTTCAGGGCCGTCTGATAGCAATCGGCGGCAATGAAGACAAGGCGGATGAATTGATCGTGCTCAAACGGGTGGTCCATGAAATCGGAAAAAAAGATTACAGGGTCGGTATAATCACCACGGCAAGCGAAGAGCCTGAACAGCGCGGCAAAGATTATCATAGAGTGTTTTCGGCTCTTGGTGCATCCGGGATAGACATATTTAATATTAAAGAAAGGGATCAGGCAAACGACACCAAATCAGCCACAAAAATCGCAGATCTTGATTTGATTTTTTTTACTGGGGGAGACCAGTTACGACTGACGACCATTATGGGAGGGACAAAAGTGCTTGATGCCATACAGGCACGTCTTGAAAACGGAGCGCTCATCGCAGGAACCAGTGCCGGGGCTGCCGTATTTTCCGACACGATGATTTATGAAGGCAAAAGTGAAGAAGGGCTTTTCAAAGGCAGTGTCCTTTCAACACCTGGATTCGGTTTCGTGGGTAATATCATTTTTGATACCCATTTTATGGCAAGGGGCCGTATCGGGAGGTTGATTCAGATTGTCACCTCTAATCCAAGCTGTGTAGGCGTCGGTATTGGTGAAGATTGCGGCATTGTTCTCAAGGGAGACGGGATTGCCGAAATTGTAGGTACAGGCCAGGTTATTATTGTTGATGGAAGCGGTATCGGGTATTCCAATATTATGGATATTGAGCCAGGAGAACCAATTGCCGTAGAAAACGTTCGAATTCATTCGTTAGTGAATGGATATGGATATGATTTTAAAAAAAGACGGTTTCTTCGGCCATCGTCATAATCAATAAAGGGGTATATATGATTGAGATTAAAGAATTGAGAGCATTACGCGGCCCCAATAGACATACACGGCATACCGCCATATTTATGGTCCTGGACATTAAAGACTATGAGGATCTGCCTTCAGATAAAATAGAGGGTTTTTCTAACCGCTTATTGAAACTTATTCCAACGCTTCAAGAACACGGCTGCTCCATTGGAAAACCCGGTGGTTTTGTTCAGAGGCTTGAGCGAGGCACCTGGGCCGGCCATATTATTGAACATATTGCCATTGAGCTCCAATGTCTGGCCGGGATGGCAGTAGGATACGGCAAAACGCTGGATACATCACAAAAGGGGGTTTATATTGTAACCTTCCGTTACCTTGTGGAATCTGTCGGTTTAAAAGCGGCTAAAGAAGCGGTATCTTTATTTGAAGCCATTGCCGAAGGAGAGCATTTTAATATCGGCCGGGTGATTTCCGGTCTCAAGGTTCTGCGGGAAGACCATATGCTGGGACCTACGACCTGGAGTATTGTTAAAGAAGCTCAATCAAGGGGCATACCATTTATCCGGCTGAACGAAGACAGCCATATTCAATTAGGCTATGGTGCACATCAAAAACAGATTCAAGCCTCCATCACAAGCCATACTTCTGCCATTGCCGTAGAAACTGCCGACGAAAAAACCAGGGTCAAGGCGTATCTGAAAAGATCCGGCATTCCGGTTCCGGAGGGACGGGTGGTTACCTCCGAGGACGATGCCATAGCTGCTTTTAGAGAACTGGATACTGCCGTTGTTGTCAAACCGGATGTCGGGAATCATGGTAACGGGTCCACAATCAATGTGACTGATCCGGATCAACTGAAAAAGGCGTTTCACGCAGCTTTTGCCTTTCACCCCGATGTCATTGTCGAAGCCTATGTCAGCGGAGGCGATTTCCGCCTCCTGGTCATCAATGGAAAATTTGCTGCTGCGGCAAAAAGAGAACCGGCTCATATAATCGGCGATGGCAGATCCACTATCCATGATCTCATTGAAACAGTGAATTCAGACCCGCTTCGCGGATTCGGGCATGAAAAGGTGCTCACCCAGATCGACGTCGATGACATGACCTTAAGGCTGTTGTCCTTGAAAGGGCTTTCGATAGATTCTGTCCCGGGTAACCGGGAGAAGGTCTATCTCAAGGCCACGGCCAATCTCAGCCAGGGCGGAACCGCCACCGATGTCACTGATGAGGTCAGCCCGGACATACGGTTCATGGCGGAACGTGCCGCCCGTATTATCGGGCTTGATTGCGTCGGTATCGATGTCCTGGCAAAAGATATATCTCTTCCTCTCGAGGCTTCCGGCCTTAAGGTGGTTGAAGTGAATGCCGCACCGGGTTTCAGAATGCACCTTGAACCCACTAAAGGGCAACCCAGAAATGTCGCAAAGCCCGTCGTGGATATGCTCTTCCCCATGGGTTACACCCAGGTGCCTGTTCTGGCCGTGACCGGAACAAACGGTAAAACAACAACCTGTAAACTTATTGCACATACATTGAAGTATTCCGGAAAAATTGTCGGCCTGACTTGTACCACCGGTATTTTAATTGACGGAAAAACGATTCTATCAGGAGATTACAGCGGTCCCGAGGGCGCCGGGATTGTTGTCAGGGAACCATCGGTGGACCATATCGTTCTGGAAGTGGCACGCGGGGGTATCGCAAGGCGCGGTCTTGGCGTCAGTGAGGTTGATGTGGGTGTCGTGCTCAATATTGGAAAAGATCACCTGGGTAATGACTGGATAGAGACCC
>CAYNHL010000170.1:0-6150 GCA_964397015.1 uncultured Desulfobacterales bacterium
GGCTTTCTGTTCATCCAGCGCCAGCTGAAGCACGCTGCTGCTAATAAACCCCTTTTCAATGGCAATGGTCCCGAATCGGATTTCGGCCCGGCGTATTTTCAATGCCTTTGCCATGTTGATCATCCGCTTTATATCCTGGCGGGACACCAGGTTTTTCTGGAGCAGATACTCGACGATGGCACGCTCGGAATTTTTTGACGCTTCGCAGTATTCTGCAGCGTGAATCAAATCGTCCTTTGTGATCAACCCATGTTTAAACGCCAGTTTTCCAATAATATGAGCGGTTTTCAACAGATCTTTTTCTTTTTCCATCTCTGCCCCTGCATAAAGTTAACCCGCAATAGAGACAAGCCCCGCGACTATAAAATGAAGCTCCATCAAAAATTCCAGGTGTTTGCCCGGGATGGCAGCCCCTTTTTTATAAACTCTGATTAAGTAAAACATGAAAAGGGGCAACAATGCAAGCAGGAAACCGGTTTTATTGACAAAACCAAGCAATGCACCAGCTACAAGAACGAAAAAAACGGCGATCAATACGAATTTTACCAATATATAGGACTTGTTCTCGCCCAGCAGTATGGGAAGGGTCTCTTTTCCCGTGATCCTGTCTCCCTGGATCTCGAGGATATCGAAAAAAGCCGTTCGGCAGAAAACAAGGCCCGTGGCAAACATGAATGCGACTGCCATTGTCGTGACCGGCACATCATTGCAGCATGCAGGCAGCAGGGTAGTGACCATACCCCATGCAACAGCTATCAAGATGGTCTTTGACCCTGGAATATCCCTCATGCGTTTGAGTGTAAGCCTTCTCTCCATCACAACCGGCACCACCTTCAGGTTATACGACAGCCCGAGTACACTCATTACAAACAGCAGCAGGAACGAGAACACATCGAGCCCGTAGACAAGCACCAGGCCCGAAGCACCCGACACAACTGCCAGGCCGGAGAGCCACCCCTTGTACTGACTGTAGAATGCCGCTCTTTCAGGACGGTTGTAGGCGTCTGATTTTATGGCGAACAGGTTGTTGATGATCTGCATGGACAGGATGTACAGCATGGCCACCATGCCGTAGGACAATTTATTGTAAAGCCCCTGAAGATCCATGCAGGCAAAGGTCAGGCTTCCTGCCCCGGCGGCAAGCAGCAGGTTTGAAAGCAGCAAAAAATCCCTGATCCGGTAGATTGTGTTGACAAAGGGGCGTTTCAGCTGAAACTGCTGCTCTATCTGGTGATACGCCTTGTTGATAATCCAGTTCGGGGTCGATGCCCCTGCTGTTATGGCCACGGATTTTACGCCGGACAATTCGTCAAGGTTTAATTCACTGATATCTTCTATATGGTAAGTCTTTCGGGCTGTTTCACCGGCGATCTGGGCCAGGCGCCTCGTATTCCCGCTCTGTTTTCCGCCCACGACAACCACTGCGTCAAACTCACCTGCAATGCGGCGGACCTCTTCCTGGCGCTTTTCAGTGGACCCGCATATGGTATTGAAAATCTTGTAGTGCGGGGCTTTCTGGGCCAGATTTGTTCTTATTTCATCGAAAAATGATGTGTTCTGAGTGGTCTGGGCAACTACGACCGCGTGATCAAATACCGGCAGTTCCGAGAGCTCCTCCATGCTGGACACCGTGTATCCGTTGCCCCCGGCATATCCGAGAAGGCCGACAACCTCTGGGTGATTCTTGTCACCGACAATGATGGCGGCATAATTCTTTTTTGCATATTTCTGGATAATGGACTGGACCCTCACCACGCGGGGGCAGGTGGCGTTGACTACCGTGAAGCCTGCCTTTTCAAGCGCCGCCTCATCCTCGGGCGGCACACCGTGCGCCCGGATCAGGACGATGCCTTCCCCTGTTTCAGGGATGGTGTCGATACGGGATATATTTTTGGCGGTCAGAAGGGACAGTACCTGGGGATTATGAATCAGGGGGCCATAAGTGTAAATGGGTCCGTCCGTGCGGTTAGAGGCGTCCAGAACCATATCCACGGCCCTCCTGACGCCCATGCAGAAGCCGGCGGATCTGGCAATGGCAATTCTCATGGAATACTGCTCAGAACCTCTACAAGATGGTTGAATTCGTCCCTGGTTTTAAATTTTATCTCTATTTTTCCGCTGTTTCCGCCAGCTCCGGTCTTTTTGATCTGGACAGGCGACCTGATGCTCTGTGACAGCCGGGTGCTGATTTCCTCCAGGTGTCCGTGATCCGGCGGCGGTTTCTTCCCGGCCGCCGGTCCCAAATTCTTTTTGGCCCGGTTCACGAGTTTTTCCGTCTCCCGGACAGAAAGTTTTTTCTGCATCACAATATTGAACAAACGCACCTGTTCGTCACCATCCGTCACGCCCAGAAGTGCCCTTGCATGCCCCATGGATATATCCTCCCTTACAAGCGCCTGCTTGATAATATCCGGAAGCCCCCTGAGCCTTAAAAGGTTGGCGATCGTGGACCGGTTCTTGCCTATCTTCTGGGCCACCTTTTCCTGGGTATAGCTAAATTCCTGTATCAGGCGGTGGTAGGCTTCGGCTTCTTCGAGCACATTCAGGTTTTCCCGCTGGATATTTTCAATAATGGAAAATTCCAGCATCTGTTCATCGGACAGGTTCCTGATAAACACCGGAACATGGGTCAGTTTGGCTTCCTTTGCCGCCCTGAGCCGCCTTTCCCCGGCAATCAGCTCATATGACCCGTCAAGGTTTCTGACCAGCAGCGGCTGCAGAATACCCTGTTCCGCAATGGAATTTTTCAGGTTCTCCAGCTCTTCGGGATCAAATATGGTCCGTGGCTGGTACTTGTTCGGTAAAATAGCATCGATGGGGCACATTACAAATACATCGTCTCCGCCCGGCGATTCAAAATCGGGGATCAATGCGGAAATACCCCTTCCCAGGCCCGTGTTCTTCTTTTTTCTCATCGTTTCATCAATTCCCTTGCAAAAGCCAGATAACTTTGTGACCCGGGAGAATACCTGTCGTAAAGCAGTACCGGCATCCCGTAACTCGGTGCTTCGCCCAGCTTGACATTCCGTGGAATCCGGGTTTTAAACACCATGTCCTTGAAATATTTCTTCGCGTCTTCCATCACGTTCTGTGCCAGGTTGGTCCTCTTGTCATACATGGTCAGCAGGATACCCTTGATTTTCAATCCCGGATTAAAAGAGGATTTAATACGCTTTATAGTGTCCAGCAGCTGTCCTAGTCCTTCCAGTGCATAAAATTCACTTTGAAGGGTAATAAGAATATAGTGGGATGCCGTAAAGGCGTTCAAGGTCAAAAGACCCAGGGCAGGAGGACAGTCAATCAGTATATAATCAAAGGTATCTGTTATGGATGACAGCAGCGCCGTCAGTTTTTTTTCACGGGATTTTGCAGAGACCATTTCGATTTCAAATCCGATCAGGTCCACATTGGCCGGCATAATCCAGAAATCGGGCATCATGGTCGGATAAATGATATCATCGGCACTGGCTTCTTCTATCAATCCCTGGTAGAGGGATCGGTCCAGGGAATGCTTGTCGATTCCCATACCGGTGGTCGCGTTGGCCTGGGGATCGCAATCCACCAGCAGGACCTTCTTTTTGAGCCGGGCAAGAGCGGCACAGGTGTTGACAGCCGTAGTTGTCTTGCCCACGCCGCCTTTCTGGTTGGCTATACTGATGATCTGCGTCATAATTCCACTTTATTATCATAATAACGGCATCAGGGCAAACAGATAAAAACAATCATTTACCCGGCATCGGACGGCTGAAATAATAAATGACTCGATTTTCCCACGTCATCAACTCCCGATAGCCGAGATACCGGCTGTTAGAAAAATGTTAGAATAATATTGAAAAAATACCTGCATAAGTGTAAATCACAGTGAGCTTTCTGCAACAGGGGAGCACAAGGTTGAGGGTACTGTAAATTTATGACTTATACAATATTATCTGTTCTATCCATATCACTTTTCATTTATTCCATAGTACTGGCCCGGCGCTCCCGGATCAACACCTTTTCAAGGTCCCTTTACAGCCTTGTGAGTATTCTTTTCATGTTCGCGCTGGTTTTTTTCTGGACATGTCATTATTTTACCGGTGCAGGTATAAACGAAGCGGTCCTGTATCACCTTATCTATGGCCTCAAGGGTGCCGGCATGGCCGAATACGGCGACACCATGGCCCTGGCCGCAGGCGGCATCACTCTTACCCTGGTCACGGGCATACTTGTATTTATATATTTGAGACGCCCTCCTGAAAAAAAATCCAGGTTCAATACTTTGTGGAAATCTCTTGTCATTCTGGCTGCCGCCTTTATAGCCCATCCTGCAGGCGGCTTTATAATGAACCGCGCCGTCGTGCCCGGTATGGAAACAGGCAAAAACGATGCATTCTCGGGCTATTACAGGCAGCCGTCATTGAATTCCGACCACGGAAACGTGAAAAATCTTGTATTTATTTATGCAGAATCCCTGGAACGGACCTATTTCAACGAAGCGCTTTTTCCCGGCCTTGTACCAGGCCTCAAATCATTGGAACAAAACGCCCTTTCCTTTACAGACATCTCGAGTGTCAACGGCACTGCATGCACAATTGCCGGAATGGTCGCCAGTCAATGCGGAATTCCTCTCATAGCCGCCTCAGGAAAAAATTCGATGTCAGGGATGGACCGTTTTCTCTCCGGGGCCGTCTGCATGGGGGATATCCTGCAGGCCAGCGGGTATCAACTGACATACATGGGCGGTGCCGACCCGGGGTTTGCCGGAAAAGGCAAATTTTACCTCAGCCATGGATTCACTGAGATTATCGGGAAAAACGAGCTGATACAAAGCCAGGAAGACAAAACCTACCAGCACAGCTGGGGGGTTTATGACGATGTCCTGTTTGAAAATGCCTTTGAGATGTTTGAATCACTTTCCGGCACGGACCAGCCGTTCGCACTTTTCACCCTGACTCTGGATACGCATCATCCAAACGGCCACCTCTCCGCTTCATGCAGCGATCATAAATACCGGGACGGAACAAACCCCATACTGAACGCAGTATCATGTTCTGACATGTTGATAACCCGGTTTATCAGGAAAATCATCGAGTCGGACCATGCAGAAAACACCTTGATCGTAATCGGATCGGACCATCCAGCCTTTCGCAACACCGCCTGGGATCGACTGACCAGAGGGGAGCGCAAAAATATGCTGATAATAGTGGATCCTGCATCACAGGATCAAGCAACCATTGACAAGCCCGGATCGATACTCGATGTGGCACCCACGGTCCTCGATCTTCTCGGGTTTGACATGCCCGCACTCGGACTTGGCCGCAACCTGTTGAATGACGAACCGACCCTGGTTGAAGAACTCTATAATATCAATCATTCAATAAACACCTGGAATCAGGAGTTGACAGCTTTCTGGCAGTATCCTGAGATCGGATTATCAGGCATCCTGGTCGATGCCGGTCAAAATCACCTGGAAATCGAAGACAGAAGGATAGGTCTTCCAGTCCTTGTAAAATTTTCAGAACAGGGAAAAATAGACAATATTTACTTCAGTTTCGATACCGACAGGTCTCTGTCTTCATATGTAAAAGAGTGGAGACCCTCGACTCCCATATTGTGGATTGACGACTTGAAAAAGATGCGCAATTTCATACCGGGCTATCCGGATACCAGGCTTGGATTGTTTTTAGGGAAAATAGGCGGGGACAGTGTTTGTGCACAGGGGATAGAAGACAGCCGCCATATCCGGCAGGAAGAGCTCCTCGAGTATATTGCCGGAGACCACTATCCCGAACTTGCCGCGGCAAGAAAAGATATACCTGAAGAAGTGACGTTCTCGCTTCATGACTCCCCGGATGCCGGGGGTCTTATATACATCAGGTCCCAGGGTCTTTACATGGATCAATCCTATATCAGTTCAGGAAAAAACTGGGAACTTCTCGAAAGGGGTGTATCCCTGATCGGAATAAAAAATTCAATCCAGTGGGATATCCTGTCCCGATTCGACCATTGCGGCAATACAGAAGGTCCCCAGGTCGCTGTCGAACCCTTCTCCGATATCATAAATCAATTTTCCGATACCTATGCCGTATACGCCATTGTCGTCCATGACTCAATTAAATGCGGCCAGGACGCTTTCCCGTCTCTGTTTCAAAACAATGAACTGGAAAAACT
>CAYNHL010000171.1:0-5825 GCA_964397015.1 uncultured Desulfobacterales bacterium
CCGACGACAGATTCTTGAGTAAGGATAAGAATGTCAAGAACTCGGTACTCTCAAGTAATATAGTTACCAACCAGACTATGCTCTAATTAGTGCAGATAAAATTTAAAGTCAAGATTTTCAGATAATTTTATAGTAACTTTTACAAAAATCCTATTTTATGTAGGTTCTCCGATACCTTTGATTCATATTCATATCTAGTGTCAAGGAACATTGGTATTGCTGGTTTTGCAGTTTTAGGCTCACGTTCAACCATAGCACCATCTTTTTTTCTCCCTTCAGCGTGGAATAATTTTAGATACTTATTTGGGCTGACACCTTCAAAAGCTATAAATTCAACTTTTTTATTAGAATGATCGACTGAATTGTCAAAAGATATTGAATCTTTATGCAATCGAAGTGCTAAACTCTTTTCATAAGGTTCTATATAGAAAACTTTTGAAATGCCTGTTGCAATAATATGGCGCGCACAGTTATGACAAGGAAAAGTTGTGCTAAATAGCCAAGCACCTTGCAAAGACGTTCCTCCATTCCTGGCAACACTTGTAATAGCATCCATTTCGGCATGTATTGCACGACAATACTCTATAAGATTTTTTAACCTTTTATGTTCTTTGATTTCATTTAAAATTATTGTTGAAACACTCTTATTTTCGATATGTGTGTTCAAAATATCCATAACATCGCTAAAAATATCGACCTTCTCTTTTTCGTTCACGCATTTACCACCATACTTGAACATACACCTGCTATCATTTTCACCATCCTCAATAGAGTAGAGGCCACCTCCTGGTCTGGGGACATCATTACAACCAGTTGCTAACAAATTCCCTTTTTTATCAATTATTGCAGCTCCTACCTGCTTTGAAAGACAACCGGATTTAACAGAAGCTGAATGAGCATGAAACATCGCATTCTCTTCAATCGTTGGAGTAACAGCCTGGTCTCCCATCATTTTGGTTTTCTGGTTTCAACATTGTCATTATTAGTGACTTCTGAATTTTCTTCTAAAAAATCTTCCGTTTTTCTTCTTATGGCGATTTCATTTATTGCTAATTGGGCCAATATGTCTGGAGTTTCGTTTGCACGCAAGGCATTGCCAGCGGATTGAAGGAGGGCAATCCTATCCCCAAAGTCCATATTTTCGATATCATCGTTTAAATCAATCCTTGAGATATATTCATTCTTTAAGAACAAGTCTTTATCGAGTTCGTTTTTTATCCTGTTACGATGGGCTTTTATTAAAGTGCTTATCTTAATTTTTTCCACCGTATATTCATATTCCACGAATATTTCTTTAAGTTTATCTGCTATTGTGGATGTGCCTGACCCCACCGATCCACAAAGTCCGATTATTAGTTCTGCAGTTTGACGATCCTGAATTTTTTCAATAACTGAATGTTCATTGTCAGATTTGCCTATGATTTTAGTTTCTATTTTTTTTGCTGGGACGGCCATATCAAAAATCTCCAAAAATTTTCCATTTATTGCTGTGGTGATGAGTGCTAAAGGTTGTTCACGGCGGCTGCGCCGCCGTGAATCGCGGTGCTGACTTCGTCCAGTACCTTGCCCCGTCGCTGCGCCGCCGGTCAGCACCGCGAATATGCTGATCTGTATATCCCTACCTTTTGGATATTATCCAGCTAAAAATTTAAAATAAACCAAACGTTAAATTTCATAGCACCTTTTGCGGCATCTTTTGTATACGTTGTGATTGCCTTGGGGTATATTTATTTTTCCGGGCGGGTGGCCTATTTTTTCGCGGATTCTCTCCAGGAGCTTCAGAAATTCGAGGCAGTCAAGGGAGTGGGCTTTGTGCTGGTGACCGGCATTCTATTTTTTATCATCTCCTTGGGATGGTGGCGGAAGACCCATTATCAGCGCAATCTGCTGATACAGAGTGAGCGACGGTCGGTAACGTCGATGTACAGCGCTTCGCTGGCCCATGACCTGAACAATATGCTGACGCTCCTGTTTGCCCAGATGGATGAACTCAACAAATATCAAACGGATGACGAATATTTTTTAGGTCTTCGCCGGTCAATCGAAGAATCCATCCAGCGTCTTTCCCGGATGGCCAAACGGATTGCAGCATCCGCCAGGGAACTTAAGCTGGATGAGAAAGCAAATATTACGCTTTCAGATACTATTGACCGGGTTGTTGAATTGGCTGGAAAACATCCAGATGTCAAGCTGTGCAGCCTGGAAACTGTATATATCCCTAAAGTGAGCCTGTTACTCAACCGGGGGCTTCTGGAACAGGCGGTTCTGAACCTAGTTATCAATGCAGCCCAGGCCGCCGGTAAGGGTGGCAAAATTAAGATCACTGCGCAGTACGTCAATGAGTCGGTTGTCTTGGAGATTCATGACAACGGGCCGGGCATCCCCCTTGAAAAGGCCGAGGCCGTGTTTAATGTCGGGTTTACAACAAAGAAAAAAGGATGCGGGCTCGGGCTGCTTTCTGTTCAGGCGTTTGCCGCCTCCTGCCTTGCCCGGATCTCGGTGGACTGGTCGCCCCTGGGCGGGGCTATGTTTCAGATGCGGATTCCTCTGGGGGCTTTGGCTGCCGGATGATTTTTACCTGGGGAAATTAATTGTGTTTTATGGTATATAGTTTAAAGTAATTTTTTGGGAGGTTTGACCGGATATAAATAATGGAGGAACTTTTTTGCCATCGGAAGTTGAAAAAATACGACGAAGCCTGTCACAAAGTATAGATCCGAAAAAAAAGTCACTGTTGGGTCAATTTTTTACACCCGGATCAATTGCCCATTTCATGGCCAGGCTGTTTGTTCAGAAAGGAAAGAAAAATTGCCGCCTGCTGGATGCAGGGGCAGGGATGGGTTGTCTTTCTGTTGCTTTTCTGGAAAGGTGGACTGTCGGTGATTTTGATTTCAAAACTATCGAACTGCATGCTTTTGAAATTGATACATCCTTACATCCCTATCTAAACCAGGTATTACAAAAATATAAAGATCAAACCGGTTTTAGCCTGATGATCAGGGATGACGATTTTATCCACACGGCCTCTGATTTCCTTGCCGGGAGCCTTTTTAATGAGCCACTGCCGGTATATACACATGCCATATTAAATCCACCTTATAAAAAAATGCGCAGTAATTCATCACACCGTGCATCCTTGCGGAATGTTAGCATTGAAACGGTGAATCTGTATTCTGCTTTTGTTGCATTAGCACTGGCATTACTTGAAGAACAGGGACAGCTTGTGGCTATTATTCCCCGCAGTTTTTGCAACGGCCTGTATTACAAACCTTTCCGGAATTTTATACTTAAGCGGTCGGCGCTCAGGCATATACATCTTTTCAAGTCCAGGAGCAAGGCATTCAAAGATGATGATGTACTACAGGAAAACATTATTATTCGGCTGGAACGTAATGGTGTCCAGGGACCTGTTGTCATTTCCACCTCAACGGATGACTCTTTCAGTGACCTGGCCCTGCAGGAATACCCGTTTGACAGGATCGTCTTTCCGGAAGACACGGAACAATTTATCCATGTTCCGATGTCGTTCGAAATAAATGCCCTTGAGGTGTGCAGTTCAATAAAATATTCATTGTCGGATCTCAAAATTAATGTTTCCACCGGCCCGGTGGTTGATTTCCGATTGAAAGAACACCTTCATGAAATGCCTGGGAAAAATACAGTTCCGCTGTTATATCCGACTCATTTTAAAAATAATATTATTGAATGGCCCAAACAGGGAATAAAGAAACCGAATGCCATCAACCGGAATCATGAAACCGAAAAATGGTTATACCCGAATGGATTCTACTGTGTTGTCCGCCGGTTTTCATCCAAGGAGGAAAAACGCCGGGTTGTGGCAAACGTTGTCGATCCCCTAAAATTTTCAGATACCCCTTTATTGGGATTTGAGAACCATCTCAATGTTTTTCATGCCAACAAACAAGGGCTGCCGAAAGAGCTGTCCTTCGGGCTGTCCGTGTTTTTAAATACCACTGCGGTTGATGAACATTTCCGGACGTTTAACGGCCATACTCAAGTGAATGCGACGGATCTTAAACGGTTGAAATACCCGAGCCGTGACACGCTGAGTATGCTGGGCCGGTGGGTGCTGGATCAGACAGAAATTACCCAGGAAATGATTGATAATCAGCTGGAGATACTGTTTAATGAATAAAAAAACCAAGCACATCAAGGAAGCCCATAAAATTCTCATTTCATTAGGATTGCCCAGGGCGCAACAAAATGAACGGTCCGCGCTCTGTTTATTGTCTTTGCTGAACCTTACACCGGATAAGTCCTGGACGGAATCTGAAAATCCTTTGATGGGTATCACACCCATAATGGATTGGGCCCGTCAGTACTATAAAAAGAATTATGCGCCCAATACACGGGAAACGATACGCCGCCAATCCATGCACCAGTTTGTTGATGCTGGAATTGCACTATACAATCCGGATAAACCGGACCGGCCCGTCAACAGCCCGAAGGCGGTCTATCAGATTGAAAATAACGCATTGGCCCTGCTTCGCACCTATGGAACCAGCGATTGGCATGATAATCTGATCAATTATTTATCAGAAAGAGAAACCCTTGCCGCCCGGTATGCACAAGATCGTGAACAGAATCGCGTGCCTGTAAGGCTTGGCCCTGGAAAGAAAATTACCCTCAGTCCTGGTGAGCACAGTGAATTAATTAGGGCCATCATTGAAGAATTCGCACCACGCTTTGCTCCCGGAAGCAAACTGGTATATGCGGGTGATACTGGGGACAAGTGGGGTTATTTTGATGTGGCACTACTTTCCGATCTGGGGATTGACGTGGGTTCCCATGGAAAGATGCCAGATGTGGTACTGCATTATACAAAGAAAAACTGGTTGTTGCTGGTTGAGTCTGTAACCAGCCATGGACCGGTTGACGGCAAGCGGCATGCCGAACTGACCCAATTATTTTCAGAAGCATCTGCCGGCCTTGTTTATGTAACTGCCTTTCCGAATCGATCCATTATGGCCCGATATCTTTCCGACATCGCCTGGGAGACCGAGGTCTGGGTTGCCGATGCCCCATCCCATTTAATCCACTTTAACGGGGAAAGATTTTTGGGACCATATGAGAATATAGTGGACCCCGAAAACTGGACAATATGTTAAGATAGAAAACAAACTGGCTGAGAACAATCAGCTTTCAAAAACAATTACCTTGATTAGGGGAAAACTCTCTTTGGAACCTCGAAAGAACTGCCCCCCTTTTGCCCCCTTTTCCAAAAGGGAAACGCTTTAAGGAGAAATGCGAGTGACACAAGATACAGTATGGCATATGCCACCCAACAAAGAGCGATCATTAATGTTGGCAAAACGTCAACTCTCAGAACTGGTTTGTGATGCAGTAAATCTTGAAGGCATACCTTTCACTCTGCCGGAAATACAGACGTTGCTGGATGGTATAACTGTCGGAGGACATAAGGTTACCGATCAAGAAATAGCCTTGAATCAGGCAAATGCCTGGCGCACTCTTTTTCGATGGGTGGAGCAAGGGGATTTCTCCATATCTGCTCAGAAGGCTTGTGAATTGCACGCAATAGCCGGTAAAAATGAAGCACTTGCCTGGGGCAAGTTTCGCACCGGGTCTGTTACTATTGCCGGAACCGATTATATGCCACCAGGTTCCGAGGATCTTCCGTTATTGTTTGAGTCTCTCATCGACGAGCTACCTCAAATTATTGATATTTACGACAGAGCCATCCATGTTTTTCTGTCCATGGCGAGAAACCAATTCTTTTATGATGTTAACAAACGCATGGGAAGGTTTATGATGAATGGACTCTTGCTAAGTGAAGGATACCCAGC
>CAYNHL010000172.1:0-5788 GCA_964397015.1 uncultured Desulfobacterales bacterium
AAGCCAGGAGGGGCTGGGGGGAAGCTCAACAGGCAGGGGACGTCTCATCGCCCGCGAATTTCTGGATCCTACAGAGGCGTTCGAAGATATTGTCGAAAATTATATAAAGCCCCACAGGGATGTCCTTTTGTCCATTCTTGCGGGCGTATGCGGCACCCTGCCGGACGATCCGCGCCTCAAACCCTGTGCCGTGAGTATCCTGGGGCAGTGTGTCTATTACACCTTTGCAGCCTCTTTGATCAAAAAGATCATTCCCGAGTGTGCATCCTCTCCTGATAATATAGAGCAGCTGGCCCATGGGGTTTATCTGTTTTCCCTGGGCGGCATCAAACAACTGACCGGCATTGAAACAAACGGACCGCAGGTCCCCGGGCCGGCTAACGAGGAATCATGTCAATGAAAAAGAAACGGCTTGTATTGATCCCGCTCATCCTGATCCTGGCTGCCGGGCTGTTCGGTTTTTTTGGGTTGAAAGAAAAAAAAGATCCCACTTCAATTACCGCATCGGGAAATATCGAAGTGACGGATGTATCTTTAGGGTTCAAATTGGCCGGACGGCTGGAGAGCTGCCTGGCAGATGAAGGGGATTTTGTATCAAAAGGCGATATTCTGGCCCGCCTGGATAGCCGGGACCAGAATATCGCTTTGCGCCTGGCCGAAATCAATCTTGCCGCCGCAAGATCCGTATTCGAGGAACTCAATGCCGGCAGCCGGCCGGAGGAGATCCGGCTGGCCGGTGCCGGTGTTGAAGAAGCAAGGCAGGTGCTGCTCGAACTGACCCGGGGCAGCCGGGCCCAGGAGATCGAAACTGCCCGCGCTGACCTTAAGGCGGCCATGGCAGCAAAAGAATCGGCAAGGGCTCAGCTGGCCCAGGCTGAAGAGGATTTCTACCGGTTTTCCCGGCTGTATGAAAGCCAGAGCGCCAGTGAACGTGATTTCACGATTTTCAGGACAAAGTTCCAGGTAGCTATAAAAACCATGGAGCAGGCAGAATCCCGGGTGAATCAGGCAAAACAGGCCCTCTCTATGGTCAAAGAAGGCCCCCGGGCTGAACAGATTGAAAGGGCCAGGGCGGCCCTGGCCCAGGCCGAGGCCCGGTACGACCTGCTCAAGGCGGGAGCAAGGCAGGAAAAGATAGATCAGGCTCGGGCCCGTGTATCGGAAGCTGAGACAAGAGTCGATCAGGCAAAGCTGGTCCTATCTTATACCGAATTGACAGCTCCCATGGACGGCGTGGTATTCAGCCGTTCGGCAGAACCCGGAGAATATGTCAACCCGGGCACGCCTGTCCTGGTGATGGGAGACCTGGCTCATCCATGGCTCAGGGCCTATGTCAGTGAAACAAGGCTGGGACAGCTCGCCTTGAATCAGAAGGTCACGGTTACCACTGATTCATTCCCGGACAAACACTACGACGGGGTGCTCTCGTTCATCAGCCCAGAAGCCGAGTTCACGCCCAAGGCTGTCCAGACCTTTGAAGAGCGTGTCAAGCTCATGTTCCGGATCAAGATCGATCTGAAAAACCCTGACGGCGAACTGAGGCCCGGCATGCCGGCTGATGTGCATATCCCATTGCAGGTTAAATGATATGGCGGAAAGGATAGATCAACCTCCGGCTATCGAGGCGAGGAACCTGACCAGGGTATTCGGCACACTCACCGCGGTGGACAATCTCAGTCTCCAGGTCAAAAAAGGCGAGATTTTCGGCATTGTGGGCCCGGACGGCGCCGGCAAGACGACTGCACTGCGCATGCTTTCCGGCATCATGGATCCTACGTCGGGCAGTGCCGCCATTGTTGGATTCGACACCCAGAGCCGCCCCTTTGACGTAAAGGAAAACATGGCGTATATGAGCCAGCGTTTCGGCCTCTACCCGGATCTGACCGTCATGGAAAATATCCGGTTTTATGCTGACCTCTACGGTGTTGCGAGAAAGAAAAGAGAAAAAAGGATCGATGAACTTCTTGGATTCACCCGGATGCAGCCTTTCAAAAAGCGCAGGGCCGGTGCACTGTCAGGAGGGATGAAGCAGAAACTCCAGCTGGTATGTGCCTTGATCCATACCCCGGCAGTGCTCCTTTTGGATGAACCTACCAACGGGGTGGATCCGATCAGCCGCCGGGATTTCTGGCAGATTCTGTACGAAATTGTCAGGCAAAAGGTTTCCATCCTGGTAAGCACAGCCTATCTGGATGAGGCCGAACGGTGCGACAGGGTAGGCCTTATGGACAAGGGCAGTCTCATAGCCATCGGAACGGTGCCCGGGATCAAGTCGCTCATGAAAAGCGAGGCCTCACCCAGCCTGGAAGATGTGTTCGTCCACCTGTTAGCCGGCCGCGAGGACCCGGAAGACGGTTCTGTCCTTGACACGGAATCTGACACACCTTCAAAAAAGGCATTTTCGCAGATACGGTCAAACGACCCGGGGCAGGGGAAAGGTCCTGCAGTGACTGTAAAAAATCTTACCAGGGTGTTCGGCGATTTTACCGCAGTGGACAATATCAGTTTCACTGTTCCCAAGGGCGAGATATTCGGTTTTTTGGGCCCCAACGGTGCCGGAAAGAGCACCACCATCCGTATGTTGTGCGGGCTTTTGTCCCCCAGTTCCGGCAAAGGCCAGGTAGCCGGGTTAGATATCTTTACCCGGGCTGAAAGTATCAAGCAGCATATCGGGTACATGAGCCAGAAATTTTCCCTGTATGAAGACCTGACCGTGGAGGAAAATATCATGTTTTACGGTGGTATTTACGGCCTGAAAGGAAAACGGATGGAAAGCCGCAAGGCCTGGGCAATGTCAATGGCTGGTCTTTCAGGGCGAAAAACCTCTTTGACCGGCATTCTTTCCGCCGGGTGGAAACAGAGGCTGGCCCTGGCCTGTGCCATCCTCCACGAACCCCCGATCATTTTTCTGGATGAGCCCACCTCCGGCGTGGATCCTATCAGCCGCCGGCGTTTCTGGGACATGATCTACAGCATGGCGGACAGGGGTATTACCGTTTTTGTGACCACCCACTACATGGAAGAGGCGGAATACTGTGACCGGATCGCCCTGATATACCAGGGCCGGATGATCGAGGCCGGAACGCCCCGGGAACTCAAAACACGGTCCATGGAAGAAGAAATCCTGGATTTACGATGCGATTCCTCACAGGATATTCTCCCGGTCATCCGGGATGTTCCGGAGGTAATGGATGCGGCTTTGTTCGGAGCCGGCCTCCATGTAAAAACCCTGGCCGCAGACAAGGCGGAAGAAAGGATCAAAAAACTTCTGGCAGAAAGGAATGTAGGTGACTACACCCTTGAAAAGATTTTGCCCGGCATGGAAGATGTCTTTATTTCCCTGATCGAGGCAGATGACCGCCGGCAGCAGGATCAGGCGGGAAAAGAGGATAAGGTCCATGAATTTTAGACGGCTTGCCGCGGTTGCCAAAAAAGAGTTTATCCATGTGCTCCGTGACTGGCGCAGCCTTTTTCTCTCGCTTGCCATCCCAGTGATACTGATAATGCTTTTCGGTTATGCACTCACCCTGGATCTGCGTAACGTGCCCACCGTGGTCTGGGATCAGTCAAAAACACCCGGGAGCCGGGAACTGATCGATCTGTTTGCGGGTTCTCCTTACTTCAGCGTAAAAGGCAACCTGTCTTCCTATCCCGAACTTATCGATTACCTGGACCGCGGCCGCGCACTGGTGGCGGTGGTGATTCCTTACGACTTCGCCTCAAAGCTCGAGGCCGGAAAAAAGACCGCTATCCAGATCCTGTGCGACGGAAGCGATGCCAACACTTCCAGGCTGGCCATGAATTATGCCACGGCAATCGGCATGATCTATTCCACATCCGTCACTGCCAGGCAGATGGAACTCAAAGGTATGACCGGCGCCGTGCCGCCCCTGGAGATGGTCAGCCGTGCCTGGTACAATCCTGGCCTTAGAAGCCAGAACGTCATCATCCCGGGAATCATTGCAATTGTAATGGTAGTGATCGCAGCCATGCTCACCAGCGTCACCATTGCCCGGGAGTGGGAGACCGGTACAATGGAACAGCTGATTTCAACTCCCCTCAGGGGGCCTGAGCTGATCTTCGGCAAGGTGCTGCCCTATTTTGTCATCGGCATGGCAGATGTGACAATCGCCGTTGTCATGGGCAGGTGGCTGTTCAATGTTCCCATTGCAGGCAACGCGGGCCTGCTTTTCGGCATGGCCGCCATTTTCCTGACCGGTGCTTTGTTCTGGGGCATGACTTTGAGTATCGTTCTAAAATCCCAGGTTTTGGCCAACCAGATCGCCATTGTGTCCGGATATCTGCCCACCCTGATCCTGAGCGGTTTTGTGTTCGCGATTGACAACATGCCCCTGCCAATACAGTGGATCACCTATATCGTGCCGGCCCGGTATTTCATTACACTGCTCAGGGGGATCTACATGAAGGGGATCGGGCTGGAAATAATGTGGCTGGACGCCTTTCTTCTTTCTTTATATGCCGTTTTCATGATTATTTTGGCCAACCGCAAATTCAAATTCAAACTGGAATAGCCATGCTCCTTCGTTTAAAACAGATGCTCATCAAGGAATTTTTGCAGATGCTCAGGGACAGGCGCATGCGCATGGTGATTTTCGGGATGCCGGTGATCCAGCTGGTGATCATGGCATTTGCACTGACCACCGATGTAACGGATATCAGGACCGCTGTCCTGGATATGGATAAAACTCCCGCATCCAGGGAACTGATCTCAAGGTTTACGGCAGGCGGATATTTTAAAGTGGTTGAGACTGCCGGCTCCACTAAAGAAATCAGGGGACTGCTGGACCGGTCCGTTGTCCGGGCCGTAATCCACATCCCGCAGGGATTCGGAAGCAAGGTGACCGGCGGGGGTACCGGCCGGTTCCAGGTACTGTCTGACGGCACGGACTCCAACACCACCGCCATTGTCATGGGCTATGCTGAAGGGATTATCCAGGAATTCTCGGCAGACCTGCGTTACCAGCGCCTGGCGCAACAGGGCATGGCGGATATGGTGCACCCCATGGAAATCAGGCCGCGCGCCCTGTTCAATCCGAACCAGGAGAGCCGGCTTTACTATGTTCCCTCCCTGATCGCCGTGATGCTGTTTATTTTCAGCCTTCTGCTGACCAGTATCGGCATTGTCAGGGAAAAGGAGATCGGCACCATTGAGCAGGTGATGGTGACCCCTATCCGCAAAATAGAATTCATCCTGGGCAAAACCATCCCCTACATGGTCACAGGGTACATCACCATGACCATAATGCTTATCGTGGCGAGGATCGTCTTCGGCATCCAGGTGGAAGGAAGTCTTGTCCTGTTCTACCTTCTTTCCGGACTCTACCTTTTCGGGAACATGGGCATCGCCCTGATTATCAGCAGCAGCGCCGCTACCCAGCAGCAGGCCATGCTCACAAGCTTTCTGATTCTCATGCCCTTTGTCATGCTCTCCGGGTTCATGTTCCCGGTCCATAACATGCCCGAAGCCGTGCAGTACGCCACATGGTTAAACCCCATGCGCTGGTATCTCGATATCCTCAGGGGCATTGTTATGAAAGGGGTGGGAATGGCAGACCTCTGGCCGGCTGTAACCGCCCAGGCCCTGCTGGCCGTTATTTTCATCAGCCTGGCATGGGCCCGGTTCAGCAAAATCCAGTAGAAAACTGCACAGGAAAGCATCAGTTAATGACATTACAGTTGTTTTGTAATAGATCAAGAAAAAAACCGGAAATTCCTATGCTTATTAGTTAATCACGATACTTAAATCATTTGCAAAAAATGGCTGGAT
>CAYNHL010000173.1:0-5728 GCA_964397015.1 uncultured Desulfobacterales bacterium
GGGCACTGTCAGCCAGGAATATCTGGTCGGCATATAAAATTTTGTGTTCCTTGGCTCCCTTGACAAGATCGGGGCGGTCTTCGGGATGGGCTATTTCAATAAGGGCCTGGGCCCTTTCCCTTAAAGTCCTTCCCCTGAAATAAGCGACCCCGTATTCAGTTGCCACAATATCCACGGATTCAGGGAGATTGAGAAGGTTGGGCGAATCCGCCAGCGATACCCGGACATTGGGACGTCCCTCCCGGTTGCGGCTGGGCAGTGCCAGCAGGGTGTAACCGCCTCTTGAAATCTCCGCTCCGTTAAAGAAATCCGCCATCTGGCCGGGACCGGCCGTCACGTTGGCCTGGCTCTCATGCAGGGCCACTCGTCCTGCCAGATCCACCCTTCGCACTGGTATCACCAGCACAAACCGGTTATTCCGGCCTATTTCCATGGGGCTGAACACGGTCTCAATGCTTTGAAACTCCACCATGGGATTTTTATCCAGCCACCGCATGAGTTCTTCGGTGCCCAGGGCATAGGCGGCCAGGGATTTGCCCCGGGCCACGCTTTTTTTCCGGTTGCTGACCGCACCGCTTTTTACAAGATCCATCAGGGCATCGGTAAAAAAAGGGCTGTGAATCCCAAGATCTTTTTTTCCTGATAAATGCCTGGGAAGAGCTTCAAAAATCTGGCCAAAGGTGAAGGCCAGGCAGCTTGAGTCATCGATCACCGATGCCACATTGGCAGCCAGACGGTCAAATACCGGGTCCACCTGGAAACGCGGAAAATAAAACGGCGGGACCTTGGCCTCGACAACCAGGTCAAAGGCATCGAGGGGCACAAAGGTGTCCCCGAAAGTAAAAGGCACCTTTATGTTGATCTCTCCTACCACCAGGTCAGCCTGGTCCATAGCCCGCCTTGCGACATCCACTCCTACGCCCAGGCTGCAGTATCCGGCATCGTTGGGCGGGGTTATCTGCACAAAAGCCACATCGACCGGGATCTGTCCGTTTTTCATCAGGCGCGGAATGGCTGAAAACCTTGACGGGATCAGGTCTACAAGCCCCTCGGTAATGGCATCGGCCGACACCCAGCCGGAAAAAAAAGTTCTCAGCCTGTAGGTTCTGGATTGAAGCGCCTTGAATGAAATAGCATCCCCGAAGCTGACCAGCTGGATCAGGGTAAGGTCCTGGAGATTTTTTCCCCTGCTGTTCATCAGACAGTTCACCAGAGTTCTGGGTTCTGCGGCCCCTGTCCCGATAAAAATATGATTGCCCGGTTCGATTTTTTTCAAAACCGCTTCAGGAGTGACCACTTTTTTTTTCCAGGAGGGCTCCTTTTTATTAAACATGATTTTCTCCTTACTTTCCGGCAAATGGATGACAACATCATGACAGAATGTATGGGCACTGAAATTTTTTGTCAATCCAACACGAATATTTTGCGGTTCATCCAACGAACCCACGGCAATATCAAAAGAGCCTATTTATTTTTCTTGCCGACAATCTGTATCAACTCATCCGCCATGGCTGTTTTTTTAACCACCAACCCCGCCCGATCCAGCAGAAACAGCGTGGGCACACCCAGGACTCCGTAACTGGTAAAATTATCCCCGGCCATGCCGGTAAAATCACAGTAATTGTCCGGCCACTGATGATAGGCCAATTTTTTGTTAAACCCCCGGTCAGTCGTATCCGCACTGATGGCAATTACCCGCACGTTTTGCTCCTCCAGCCATACATATTTATTGGCAAGGCTGATCAGGGCATCTTCACAAGAGGGGCATTCACCCTGGTAAAAGAGAAGAACAGTATAATCTGCATCCAGGCTGCCGGTCTCTATTGTAATATCATGAGAAACCCTGCCGGCCTGGGTGCGGACCGGGGCCTGTAACACCAGATCCGGGGCCTTTTTGCCGGTCAGGGCTTTCACGGATGTCATCATGTTTTTCACACTGCCGGACAGAATTGATCCAGCGGTGGGTCGGGTTTCCAGGCGATCTGCTATTATTGGCAAAAATTCATCTTTGCCTTTTTCCACAAGCAGCGGCATGGCTTTTTCAACAAAAGCCGCCAGTATATTATCCCTGCCCATGCGGGACATGGCCATGTTCAGTCGGTCGATAATTGATTGATCTTCCTTATCTGACCTGATATTCATCATAAGCCAGCGATGCAGGACCTGATCCCAGTGCCCGCTGGTGTAAAGGTCTTCGAAGTCCAGGGTGTGAGTGATAAAATCATTAAAATACGTGGTATGGTCTTCCGGATTCTCATACACCTTGTCCGCCACCCCCCGGGTAAAGTCCACGATCTCCCCGAACCGGGCTGCATACAGATGGCTTTTAGACCGATCTTTCTGGACCTTTTCAAACTGCCGGCGCAGGTATTCCTGTTCTTTCAGGGCGGTTTTGTACAGATCATCTCCGGGCTCATACACCTGGCGCAGATGGTTGACCGCTCCCAGTTTTTCAAGGATGGTCTGCTACCGCCGATGCTGCACCGCCAGATAATCATTTTCCGGGTTCCCGGTGTAGATGATATTATCAGACCCTGGCTGTTCTGACAGGCACTCCACAGAAAACCCCTTCCCCGTATAAATCATATCCAGCCCGCCGCCTTTTTTAAGCATCCACCGGGTCATACCCCGATAGTCCTTATGGGCTTGGGGCATGGCCAGGGTCACCCGGCCGTTTTCTGGAATCTCCCCAGAGATAACAGCAAACTCATTTGCTCCCTGGAAGATTTTCCAGTCGTATTGATGTCCGGCAAAGTGCGGGAAATGAATCTGGATTTCCCGGGCCTGGACCGGGGAAAAGAGGAGCAATGAGATTACAGCGAGTGTAAGTGCAAATGTAATTGGTTTCATGATCAGCAATACCTTTTGTAAGAGGACCAGAATGCTATCTCTTTTCATGTACTTTTTGTTAAACGGCAAATTCGATGGTGCGATATTTGTTCAAGTCAATTTCTTTTCGTGCCTTCCAGAGATTATAATTATCCTGCATCAGCAACCAGCTTTCCGGTGATCTGCCGATGACTACTGATAATTTTAAGGCCATTGCCGGTGAGATATCAGTTTTTCCATTGATCAGGCGGCTTATTAATCCTGGACTGACTTTTAATTTCCGGGCCAATTCATTTGATCCGATATTATTTGGCTCCAGGTACACTCTTTTTAAAAATGCCCCCGGATGCATCGGGTTATGTTGTTGAATATCCAATTTCTGTCTCCCCTTTCCCTTTTAATGGTAATCTTCGTAGTTGACCACATGCGCGTGGCCATCCTTAAACTCAAAAACGATTCTCCAGTTACCACTTATATTAACTGCCCATAATCCAAAATGATCTCCTTTAAGCGGGTGCAGTCTCCATCCAGGGATATCCATATCGTCAATGGACATAGCTGTGTGCAATGCCTGTAACCGTTCTTCGAGCCTTGCAGCATGGTTGGGGTTTATACCGGCTGTACTCCCGGTTGTAAAAAATAATTTTAAACCTTTATGCTTAAAGCTTTTAATCACGGCATCATTGTATAATGTCATTTACTGTTATGCAACAGTAACTTTTTATATGATCCGACCCGAATTTCAATAAAGCTGAAATATATCACGGAGACAGCATTTTCTGCATATCGATCCGGTTTATCAGCTCGTCCGCCAGTGCGGTTTTTTTCAAGGACAATACCGTCTCGATCCAGCAGGAAGAGCGTAGGGATTCCCAGCACGGCATAATTTATAAAATTCACCCCGTTCATGCCTGAAAAATCACAGTACGTCTTCAGGCGAATACACCTGGAGCAGGTGGTTGATTGCTCCCAATTTTTCAAGGATGGGGGAAAAGAGCAGCAGGGGGTTTCCGGTCTGCCACTATATAGAAATTCGAGAGGGGAGATAAAATGAAATATCCATTTATTCTAAGCTTAATTGTCATTATTGGAATACTTCCCGGATGTACGACCACTGAATACTTGGACAGCCCGACCCCTCCCGGAACAATTTCCCCACAAGTCAATGAAACTGAACCAACTCTCGAAGAAGTAGCAGCCTCTATTCCAGTTAGATCTACAACCCTGACTAAAATGAAATCCCCTGCTGATTATTTTGGGAAAATTTTCATTGAAAAGATGGATGACAACACCATAGGGGAATAAAATACAAAGACCATTGCTATTATCTCTAAAGATTCTGTAACTTTTTTTCTTCATTCATGCTTTCCTGACATTAAAGGTCCCCCTTTTAGCTTGGAGTTGACTATTGTGCTACCAGGCCACTACGTCATAAGTCGCTAAACAAAAACCAACACCAAAGGAGGGATCATCATGACTTACACCAAATGCGGGTCCAAAGACAAGCCCAATTTTTTGGTTAATTCTGGCCAGTGCGTGGGATAATTTCCTTCTACAGGTCTGGGATATATAGTGCATCTTTGGTGGCCTGTTTTTTTCCCCAGTTTTATCAGGGGTTGACAATCCATTATTAATTTACTAAATTAGTACGTAACTATAGAAGTAACATACTAAACATGGAACTCAACAAAGGAAGTGAACATGAAAATTCCTGTTGGATTGAAGCACAAGCCGGTTATTGTTTCTCAAAATTATGACCGGATTGACGGCAGACTTTCACCAAAGACTGATGCCAAGGGGCTCTCACTTGGTCTTGCCCAGTGGAATGACCGGGGAAGGGTCGATATTTCAGCAAAAATATGGCGCCATACCGGTGAAAAATGGTCCCGCCAGTCCGAGGAAATGCCCCTGCACCGGGTACTCGATCTTGCCATACTTATCTGCCGGGCAAAGCTTTATTTTGCAAGGCAGTACCGCAAACCGGATTCAGATTACCCGAATTACCCAATGATCGAACGTATCGGCCTCCAGGGTGATGCCATGAATGTGTCGGTCTGTGTTGACAATGAGCATATCGATGAGGATAAAAAACTATTTGATGACTGCCTGCACCAGGATGACGAAATCATAAGTGAGCGCCTCCAGGCACTGTCGAATCTGCTCGGTCAGCTCGAGTACCACCCGGCGGTATAGGAGCAACCGGTCTTGTACCGCCGCTTTCAAAAATTAAATATCTCCCGTGGTGTTCCGGCACTGATGATTGCAGGGGCTCTTTTCACATTGTCCCAGTTTTACCGTGCATCAGTGGCCGTGATCTCGCCGGACCTTATCCGGGAACTTGGTTTCGGTGCATGGGAACTGGGTATGATTTCGGCATCTTTCTTCTATGCCTTTGCCCTGATGCAGATCCCGGTCAGCATCTTCCTTGACAGCATCGGCCCGCGGATTACCATGACTGTGCTCACCATCGTGGCGGCAGCAGGGGCATTCATTTTTGCCATAGGTGAAGCCTGTGTACCATTATCCCTGGGCAGGGCGCTCATGGGGATTGGCATGGCCTGCAATTTCATGGGAACATTGAAACTGATAACCATCTGGTTTGACCGCAAATATTTTGCCACCCTCTCCTCTCTGGTTGTATCTGCAGGCACGGCAGGAACGATTGCCGCCGCCACCCCGCTGGTTCTGATGGTAGATGCCGTAGGCTGGAGGCACAGCTTCATGTCCATGGGGGGTGTTACACTTGTCCTGGCCGGTCTCTGCTTTTTACTGGCAAATGACCGCCCTTTTGCCGTTGAAACCACATCTTCCGGGGGCACACACCGCCCGAAGGTCAAAGATACCCTGAAAACTGCGGGAACGCTGCTAAGACAAAAAGATTTCTGGATCATTTCACTTG
>CAYNHL010000174.1:0-5692 GCA_964397015.1 uncultured Desulfobacterales bacterium
GGCCGATATCGGAAACGACGCGGTCAAGAAATATGCCCAGGAACATGGAATCCCGATACTCATGGAAATTCCGTTCAGCAGGGATATTGCTGAAATTTATTCCCGGGGTGAGCTGGTGGTGGAAAAATTACCGGAATACAGATCAAAATTTCTGGATCTGTTCGACAGGATCAGAAATCTTGCTGATAAAGGAGCAGCTGTCAAATGAAAGAACTTGTAATATTGAGCGGGAAAGGCGGCACGGGAAAAACCAGTGTTACAGCTGCTTTTGCATCACTGGCCCGGAACATGATCCTGTGTGACGCGGATGTGGATGCAGCCGATCTTCACCTGCTGTGTGATCCGAAAATTAATCAACAAAATGATTTCATAGGCGGAAACGAAGCTGTTATCGACCCGGAAAAATGCACACAATGCGGCCTTTGCCGCGAACTTTGCCGGTTCGATGCCATAAACGAATCCTTTGAAATAGACCCTATTGACTGCGAAGGATGCGGCGTCTGTTACGATCTGTGCCCTGAAAACGCAATTGAATTCCCACCCAAAACATGTGGTGAATGGTATATTTCCGACACCCGGTTCGGCCCCATGGTCCATGCCAGGCTTGGAATTGCAGAGGAAAATTCAGGCCGCCTGGTCGCTCTTGTCCGGGAGGAAACCAGAAAAATAGTTCACAGGGACAAAATTGACCTTATGCTGACTGACGGCCCGCCAGGTATCGGATGCCCGGTGATCGCCTCCATAGGCCAGGCCAATGCCGTCCTGATAGTTGCCGAACCAACAGTATCCGGCCGGCATGATATGGAACGTGTAGGTCAGCTGGCCGCCCATTTCAAGATTCCTGCCATGGTCTGTATCAATAAATACGATCTCAATCTTGACCAGACCAGGGATATCGAAGCAGTGGCCGAAGAAAAACAGATTGCCTGCGTTGGCAAAATTCCATTTGATAAAATTTTTGTTAAATCCATGATAAACAAACAGACCATTATTGAAGCAGACGAACAATCACAGGCAGCATGTTCAATCAAGGAGGTCTGGGAAAAGGTGATAGCTCATCCTGCAATGAAAATGGAAAGGCTTGTTTAAAACTATATAATAACCACACAAAGGAGCAAGAAAAGTATGAAAAACGGCAGAATCGCTATTCCCTCGAATGGCCAGGGCGGACTTGAAGGCACAAGGGCCGGTCATTTCGGTCATTGTGACGTATTTACCCTGGTGGATGTCGAAGATGGCCAGATCAAACAGGTCACCACGCTGAACAACCAGGAACACGTCCAGGGCGGATGCATGGTCCCGGTAAACCTTCTATCTGAAAACAAGGTCAACGCGCTGATTGTTGGCGGTATCGGCATGCGGCCTCTAATGGGATTCAGGCAGGTAGGGATCGATGTCTTTTACGATGCTGAGCGCCCGGAAATCCGGCCGGTCGTGGAGGACCTGATCCAGGGAAATCTTTCTGAAATCAAGAATGACCAGGTCTGCGGCGGAGGCAGCCCTAACGCATAAAGGAATATCATGAAAATAGCCATATCATCAAAAGGACCGGATCTGGATGCCCAGGTGGATCCCAGGTTCGGACGGGCGGCCTATATCATTGTAGTGGAAACCGACACCCTGGAATACGAGGTTATCGATAATTCTGACAATCTCAACGCTTTCAAGGGAGCCGGTATCCAGGCAGCCGCCGGTATAAGTGAAAAAAACGCCAGGGTGCTGCTGACCGGATTCTGCGGCCCCAATGCATTCAAAACCCTTGACGCTGCGGGCATCAAAGTTGTCAATGACGTGACAGGCAAGGTCAAGGAAGCGGTACAGGTATTCAAGGACGGGGGATATCATTATGCCGACAGCGCCAACGTTGACGGTCACTGGTAAATAAATCAATTTTTTTACAGGTTTCCCGGGCATTGATCCATTTTTATTATAAACCCTTTTCTATCACTGTAATAACTGGATCAATGCCTGGGTCCTTGCCCATTAACAAAAACCTAAGGATAAAATCAGGAGTTGTAATGGAAAAACTGCTAATTGTAGGATGTAAAAAAGCCATGGATGATGTCTGCATCGGATGCAGCCGGTGCCTGGTGGCCTTTAACCGTAAAACAGGTGAATTCAGCGCCTATCAAGACACAGAAGCTGAAATCACCGGCCTTCTGAACTGCGGGGACTGCCCCGGAGCCACGATTGTCACCAGGCTGGCCCAGGTAAACCTGTGGAACCGGCCCATGGGCGAAGTCGTGACTAAAATCCACATCGGGCCCTGCATTACGGACCACTGTCCACACAAGGACATCATTATCAAAAAAATAAAGGCAAAAGCCGGAATCGAGGTAATTGAAGGGACACACCCCTACAAACCCGACAACATATTCACACCGTGACAAGGATATGCCGCCCTAACCGGGGAGCTGCTGCGGAAGGAACGCTTTATAAAATGGACAAACTGGATGAATTCATAAACAACCTGCAGGAACAGATCTTTGATGAAGCCCGGCAGGCGCTGGGTGAAAAAGGCTTCCAGCGCTGGCGAAACCCCAGGTATTCGGGGAAGATCGATAAATTCAACGCACATGGACGGGTGAGAGGCACCTGCGGGGACACCATGGAAATGTTCTTTAGAATTGAGGACAACCGGGTGGCCGACGGGTCATACATCACCGACGGATGCGCCTCCAGCGGCATAAGCGGCTCCTTTGGCGTCGAACTTGCCCTTGGCAGATCCCTTGACGAGCTTGCCGATGTTACAGGCGAAACAATATTGACCGCCATTGGAAAACTGCCTGAAAAAGACCTTCACTGTCCGTTTCTGGCAGCCCAGGCCATACAGGAAGCCATAACCGATTACATGAAAAAAACCAATTGAACCAATCATTAAAACCGTGCGTTCATTTTAAAATTTTACAGCACAGGTTTCTGGAGATAACAATACATGGAACTGACCGATATTGCACCACTGGAAGAATGGGAAAAAATTGAAGAACAGGCCTTTGAAAAATTCGGAATCCAGAGCTCTGTTTTCAACCCGGAGGGTATCCGGATCACAAGCACCAAAAATTTTGCAAACAGGATCTGTCCTGAAATCAAATCCACTGACAAGGGCCAGACTTTTATCTGCGCCACGGCCCACATGAACATGGCCGGCCAGGCAGAAAAAACCAGGGCGCCGGTGGTGGAGGAATGTGATGCAGGACTTGTCAAAATTGTGGTGCCCATTTTTCTCGACGGCCGGTTCGTCGGATCGGCCGGCGGATGCGGGGCACTCATGCCCGAAGGCGAACTGGACGTTTTTGCCGTCAACAAACTGTCAGGTATCGATGAAACTCAGATAGAAAGCCTTTCAGACAATATACCGGTTATCAGCAAAAAAACCATCGATGAGGCATGCAGCTTTTTCACCAGGGAAACCGAAGCACTTGTTGCCCGGTACCGTGATAAAACCAAAAAGGCCGGCCAGGCCTGAAAAACAATCAAAAGAGGAAACGGCAATGGCTGTTTACCAGTACAAGGACCGCATTCCCAGGATTGGAAAAAACTGCTATATCAGTGACTCGGCCCGTGTCATCGGCGACGTTGTTATCAGTGACAACTGCTATGTCGGCCATGGCGCCATCCTGCGCGGTGATTACGGCCGGATTGTCATCAAAAGCGGGTCTGCCATAGAAGAAAACGCGGTGCTTCATATCCGGCCCGACGGGGTCCTGGAACTGGAGGAAAAAGTCACCATCGGCCATGGAGCGCTGGTACACGGGAAAAGGCTCAAATCCTTTTCCGTCATCGGAATCGGCGCAGTCATAGGCTTTGACGTAGTGGTAGGTTCATGGGCAATAGTTGCTGAAGGATGTGTGATACCGAAGTCTTCACAAATCCCGGACAACACCATTGTCACCGGTGTTCCATACACGATAAAAGGGCCGGTCCTAGAAGAACACAAAGCTTTCTGGACCTACGGCAAGCAGCTGTATATCGACCTTGCGGCTGATTATGAAAAAAACCTGCAGCGCATAGGGTAAAATTATAAGGCGCTGCAGGTCAGGCCGTCAGATTTTCTGCTCGGTCTGCATAAAACAGGGAATACACAGGTACTTACCGCCAAACCGCCGGATCCTCGATTCCATGGTCTTTTCCCCGCAGCACTCACAAAGAATACTGTCCAGTATCCTTGCAGGTTTCACCGGAGGAGTATCCACATCTTTTACATGGAAAAGGTCTTCCAGTTCCGCGGCCATGATCTCATCGATACGTTGGGAACGCATCTTAGCGGCCCTGGCCCTGTCTTCATCGCTGGCAGTGCCGTCGGCCATTCGCTGCATCAGTCGTCCTGTCTCATTGTCAGGATCGTTTCCTGACGCTATATCATCTTTGAGTACAGCCCTGAATCCTTTCTTTCTGTCCCTGTCAAAAAAGGTAAACACTGACTTTCCGAAATCCTTGTGTATCAGGTTGCCCTTTCCAAAGGTGCATCCTGTTAAAAACTGTATGGCATCGACAGCGCACATATCGGTTTCCGTTACACAGACCGGGGAGCTTGATTTATCAATCCCAAGTCTCTGCATGGCAAGTTCAGACACCCTCAGGCCGATAGCCAGGCCCGGGCAGGAGTGCCCGTGAAATTCAATACTTTTGTCAATTATTTTCGAATCAAGTGAACATCCCATTGTATATCTCCTTTAAAAAACACCCGCAACACGGGGTCATGTTTTCTGCCTGCCGGTCATTCCCATATAAATGGCTCCCAGCACGATAATCACTCCTATCCATCCTGCAAGACCGGTAGGTCTCTTGAATATAAGCACATCCCAGATAAAAGACAGGGCCGGCTGCAACAGCAGAATCAAACCGGTCAACGATGCCCGTATCCTGGAAATGGCACTCGAGATCACCACCCAGGCAATGGCCTGGATAAAAACACCAAGTGTAATCAAGGACATGAATGACTGGATATCCGGAATAACAAAGGAATCCCCTGTCACAAGCATCTTGACTGCAAGAAATCCAGCGCTGGCAAACGAAATAACCATCAGATAATAAAAAAGAGCATCGTCCGCGCGTGTCTGTACTTTTCGTAAAAGAAGCAGAAAGGCGGAATAAAACATGGCTGTCATCAATCCAAACAATAAGCCGTACAGGTACTTTTCTGTAACCACTTCTGTATCGATGCCGATCACGAGAAACAGGCCTGCCACAGCCAGGGGAACGGCCAGTACAAAGGCCATTGTCAACTTCTCCTTAAAGACAAAAAATCCGACAGCAGCCAGGACAAAAACCTGGAAGTTTCCCAGAATCGTGGCCAGCCCCGGTCCTACATACTGGATGCAAAGGTGCCAGAAAAACAGGTCAAGGGAAAACAAAAGCCCGCACACAATGGCCAGAAACGTGTTATGAACAGCTTGAAAACGAAATTCGTTCTGCATAAGGCAGGCGCAGATTAAAAAAACACCGCCGAAAAAAACACGGTAAAATGCGGAGGTGACAGGCGCCACCCCGGAAAGGGTGACCAGGATGCTTGAAAAACTGATAACCACTGCACCGCACAGCATTGAAACAACGGGTTTTCTGGCAATAGCCTCTATTATCATCACGGTTCCTCGATGCTCGTCAAAAACATTGAGAGTAAAAGGTATCGCTTTTGCAGTCAAGTAAAAAGATTTGATTTTTCCGGCTCAAACATTTAGGGTGACAAAAAAAA
>CAYNHL010000175.1:0-5642 GCA_964397015.1 uncultured Desulfobacterales bacterium
TTGTTGAATAACTGGGCCCGGATTCCCGGTCTGCCCCAGGTTTTATAGTCTGCGGCCTTTATATCTGAGGCGAGTTTTCCTGCCAGGGAAATAAAGTGCGGGCGGAACTGTTTTCGGATTTCTTCGATTGCCAGGCCCCGGAAGTTAAAATTGGCAGTGGCGCAGAGTTCGAGCTGTTTGAGTGAGATGTCCCAAAATTCATGGAAATCAAAATTTTCAGTCCAGTTATACTGTTCCCGCCAGAAGCAGGGGATTGCGGTCGGGCCGATTTTGATTTTCCCGTCAACAGTGACTGTAAAATGCACACCCAAAAAAGGGTTCGCCAGATCCGGCACCGGGTAAATATTTGTGGACAGCCGGGGCGCGGTGCCTGAGGCATACAGATAAAGACCCTTGAAAGGCAGCAGCACATGGTCGGCCGAAAATCCGAAATCCGTTGCGATCCGGTCGGCATACAGGCCTGCCGCATTGATCAGAAAGCCGTATTCATATGCGCCGTCAGTGGTGAGAACCCTGTTATTGTCCCGGCCGGTGTATTTGACATTAAACCTGATGTCAACGCCTTTTTCGCAGGCTTCTCCTGCCATGGCCCGAACCACTTCCAGTGGGTTCACCGAGGCCGTGTCCGGTGAGAACAGGGCGTGTTTAAAGGTCTTTACCCGGGGCTCGATGGCCAGTGCTTCTGCCAAAGTGAGTTTGTGGAGTTCAACCCCGTTCTTTGAGGCCCGGTCCAGGAGGATATCCAGTCCCGGCAGATCCTTCTCGTTTCGCGCCACAACCAGTTTGCCGCAGTGATTTATGCGTATACGGTGCCTGCTGCAGAAGGCCTTTAACTGCTGATTGCCCTGACGGGTGAATCTGGCCTTGAAGCTGTCGGCAGTATAGTAGAAGCCGGCATGGATGACGCCGCTGTTCCTGCCGCTGGCATGTGCGCCTGCTGATTTCTCCTTTTCCAGGAGGATGATCCGTGCTTTAGGATATCGTGAGGCTAACTCCACGGCAATGGTCAGGCCGATGATACCGCCTCCGATGATGATAAAATCTGCTTTCATTCTGGGGTTCATTCTGGGGTCAGGCTTGGCTTATTGGCTTATTTGAGATGGTACGCAATTCCAGTGTTTATTTATTAATTTGGCCAGGTGTGCCAAAGAGTTATCAGTTATCAGTGTTGGCTATCTGAGCGATCATTTCTTCGGATAACCCATTTTTTCCGATAATTCAGGCGGAAGAGTATGCCGGATGAAGTCTGCTGCATGCTCGCGGATTGAAAAGGTCTGTTTGAAGAACAGGTCGTGGTGTTCCATTTTGATTCCTTTGGTAATGGGTCAGCTAAACACCCCCGGTCATAGTGGACATGTTTTTGCCACATAGAAAATAAATTTTAATCCAGTAGTTTGTTAAGACCGGAATCTCTGTGGAAAATTACTTTGTATTTTTTTTGAAACCTTACGATTTTTGGGTCAAAATTTTCCATAATGTCTTTATGTTGCTTATCAAGATAACTTTTTAAAAAAAGTTTTTCTTCTTCCAATTTTCGCAAAAGGGAAGAGTGATCCGTCTGTTCAGCGGCGCGGCAACAACGCATGAAAGTTTTGAAATGAATATGTTTCAAAATCCCCTTGTCCGTAAACAGAAAGTGATGGTTTGGATCACCCTCATGGCTCTGATCCAGTATAAAAACTTGCTGCTCTGACTTTTTGTCAAACTCATCCATAAGCCTTTCGTGCACCTTGCTTATGTGTTTCCAGAACCGATGTTTCAGTTCGTCCAGTTGCGATTCCAGGCCCTTGGCATCAATCTTAAGATCAAAAAGATACCCGGAACCTTCAGCCTTTCCATGATTTTTTCCATGCGTGAACTCGTGCGGAATCAGTTTTTCCATGTAATCGTTCCCATACTCATCAAGCTGACAGTAGAGGTAGCCGGCAACCATGCTTAGCACTCCATAGCTGAAAGAGCCGTCTATCATCAAACGTGCCCAGGTTAAATACAGCGACCCTCTATACGGTTTTTTTTCAAAATCTTTTTGCGCTCTCTCTCGGGAGTTTTCCTGAAACTTGTAATCATCAAAATCGTAATCATAAAGTGTCTCAAAACTGAGTAGGTTTTTTTTGCTGCAGAAATGTTCATTCAAGTAAAAAAAATCTTCACCAATCCCTTGTATTGGAAGCAATGTGGCGTTAAATTCTGTACATTGCGCTTCGTCCATTGCATGCCATGCCCCCTTTAGATCATCGTTGTTGGAGACAGAAATATTAAACAGCTCTCTCAACAGGAATTGCCTGATCCTAAAGGCATCTTCTTCGGGTGTGTCAACCCGGTATTTTTCCTGGCACTTTTTATCCCAGGAAAAATAATCGGGCACAAATTTAATAATCGCTTTTCTTAATTCCGGCAGCAATGATTGAAAATGGGGGTCAAGTGGGTCAGTAAGGGGGCGGGTTGTTCATTTGAATGATTTTAAGGGTAAAAACAGTCTTGTACTGCTACCCTTTAAGCATTCAAACCCGTATTGTTCATAAAAGCCTTTGGCATTGTCGTTGACTGCATCAACAATCATGGCATAGATTGCTATCTGATCGCTTACGGACAAAGTCCGCTTAATGGCATCTATCAGCAGCATTTTGCCGATACCGTTTCCCTGGGCATTTTTACTGACGGCAAGCCTGCCAATCAGGGCAGCAGGTATCGGATGCCTGGGAAGATTCCGGGCCATATTATCAGGTAAGTCGCTCAGTCGAACAGATAGAGTGCTCAAGCTGTAATAGCCCAGTATTTCTTTGGAATTGCCAGGCTGCCCTGCAATAAAAGTACGGCTGATACTGCGTTTGGTATCCTGACCGGCCTGCTTATGGATGTAATTATCCAATGTGTCTACATTGCAATGAAAGCCGGCTCTGTCGTGATTTTTATTCAGCGGGGCAATAACCAGATTCTGGAAAGTGTCATTTGGTGGTGACACGTTTATCATATTCTTCAAAAGCTGCGGTCAATTTGGGATTAAACCTTACCGGGGCGGAAAGTGCTTCAAAAAAAACCTTTGAATCATTTGCATTCAAGGTCATCGTCTGATGTTCATGGACTGTTTTTTCCGCACATTTCAGCGCACTGGTCAATATAAAATGACTGACTGTCTTGCCCTCAAACCCGGCAGCAAGCGTTATAATATCTTTTACACCACTTTTTACACGGAGATTGATTCTTTCGGTTTTATTTTGTGATGCTGCATCCATGATTATGCCTTTTTTCTATTTGCGTTGACCTTTTTACGAATGTACGCCATATCGGTGCCTTTGTCAATGTGTTTTCGGGGTCAGGCTTGGCTTATTGGCTTATTGGTTTTTTTGAAAAAGCCTATTCACTGTGATTGAATACCTGGAATCCTGCCCGCTGGCACAGTTCATCTTTTTTGGCCTGCTCGAGATCATAAAGGGTCATCTCTTTGACAAGGGTTTCAAAGGAGACTTTTGGTTCCCAGCCAAGGTTCTGCCGGGCTTTGGAGGGATCTCCAAGCAGGGTGTCCACCTCTGTCGGCCTGAAATACCTTTTATCCACGGCGACAATGGTTTTGCCGTTGGCCGGGTTGATGCCTTTTTCATCGATGCCGGTGCCTTCCCACTGGATTGCCATGCCCAGCTCAGCTGCGCAAAGTTCCACAAATTCGCGCACCGAGTGCTGCTCGCCCGTGGCAATCACGTAATCTTCCGGGGTCTCTTGCTGCAGCATGAGCCACTGCATCTCCACGTAATCTTTTGCATGGCCCCAGTCGCGTCTGGCATCCATGTTGCCCAGGTACAGGCAGTCCTGCATGCCAAGATGGATCCGGCACAGGGCTCTTGTGATCTTGCGGGTAACAAAGGTTTCACCCCTGAGGGGAGACTCGTGGTTAAACAGGATACCGTTGCAGGCATACAGATCATAGGCCTCCCGGTAATTAACCGTGATCCAGTAGGCATAGAGTTTGGCCACCCCATAAGGGCTCCTGGGGTAGAAGGGGGTTTTTTCGGTCTGGGGGGTCTCTTGGACCTTGCCGTAGAGTTCGGAAGTGGAGGCCTGGTAAAAGCGTGTTTTTTTCTCCAGGCCCAGCAGCCGGATTCCTTCCAGCAGGCGCAGGGTGCCGAGGGCATCGGTGTCAGCCGTGTATTCCGGGGCTTCAAAGGATACCTGGACATGGCTCTGGGCTGCCAGGTTGTATACCTCGTCCGGCTGGACATGCTGCAGGATGCGGATAAGGTTGGTGGCATCTGTCAGATCTCCATAGTGCAGGACCATGCGGCGGCGGATTTCATGGGGATCCTGGTAGAGGTGGTCGATGCGGTCGGTGTTGAACAGGGATGCACGGCGCTTGATGCCGTGGACTTCATATCCTTTTTCAAGCAGCAGTTCCGCCAGGTAGGCGCCGTCCTGCCCGGTGATGCCGGTTATCAATGCTTTTTTTGTCATGCTTGTTTCCTTGTGTTTATTCCCGGAAGCCTGCCTGGTGGTCGACAAACCAGGCATAGGCGTCGGCGAGGCCTTGTTCAAGGGGGATGGACGGGGCCCAGCCCAGGGATTTTAATTTGGATACATCCAGCAGTTTTCTGGGAGTGCCGTCCGGTTTGGAGGTATCAAAGGTCAGGCGGCCGGAAAACCCGGTCACTTTTGCAATGGTTTCGGCCAGCTCCCGGATGGTGCAGTCCCGGCCTGTTCCCACATTGATGTGGGACAGCATGGGCCGGGTGTGGGCCTTGTAAGTCGCTTCATCCAGGTTCATGACGTGAACCGTGGCTGCGGCCATGTCGTCCACGTGTAGAAATTCTCGCATGGGGTTGCCGGAACCCCAGATTACCACTTCCGGGGCCCGCTGCCGGACTGCATCATGAAACCGTCGCAGCAGGGCAGGTATCACATGGCTGTTTTGTGGGTGGAAGTTGTCTCCCGGCCCGTAGAGGTTGGTGGGCATGACGCTGCGGTAATCCCGCCCATACTGGCGGTTATAGCTTTCACACAGCTTGATCCCGGCAATTTTGGCAATGGCGTAGGGCTCGTTGGTTGGTTCCAGGACACCCGTCATCAGGGACTCTTCTTTCATGGGCTGGGCAGCGTCCCTCGGATAGATGCAGCTGCTTCCAAGGAAAAGCAGTTTCTGGACACCGCTTTTGTGGGCCGCATGGATCACATTGGCCTGGACCATCAGGTTTTCATAGATGAATTCGGCAGGGTAGGTGTTATTGGCATGAATACCTCCCACTTTGGCCGCTGCCAGGTAGACCTGGTCCGGTTTTTGTGACTGCATGAAATCCATGACCGCCCGCTGGTCCAGAAGATCCAGTTCACTGCGGGTCCGGGTGATGATGCAGGATTGGCCCATCCGCTCCAGTTGACGGACAATGGCGCTTCCCACCATCCCGCGATGCCCGAAAACTAACGGGGTCAGGCTTGGCTTATTGGCTTTATTGTAGTTCATGCTTTTCGTGAAGTCGCTTTTTTGATCTGCTCAAGAAAGATTTTGATATCAGGGATCTTTGCCATAATTTGATTGCAGACGATTTTTGATTCAATCATTTCATAATCATGGGAAAGAAAGTTCCTGAATCCGGCAATTTTTGCAAAATCATATGCAAATTCAGGGTCAAGGATGCCGTTATCTCCCAGGATATCAA
>CAYNHL010000176.1:0-5587 GCA_964397015.1 uncultured Desulfobacterales bacterium
CAAATTTTTGGGCATGATTAAGCGCAAACGCCAAAGAAGAAAGTGTTTTTCCCCCGCCGGTCGGAACTGTCAAAGAAAAAATTCCCGGTTTTTTTTCAGCTGATGACAGACAATCTATGAGAACATCTTCTCTCTGCCTGTTTACCAGTAAATTCGGATTTGCAGCACTCCGAAGCAAGTTGAAATTATGCCAAAATTTATCAGAAATATTTTTAAGGGACGGGTAGTGCGAGCGCCAGACCGCCTTATTGATATCTATAGATTTTTCAGTGTCCAAGAAATCAGCGTCCACCAGGCAGGAAAACAGCATTCTTATAAAAAACTGGAGCTGAAACCCCAAAAGGGATTGGTTGAAAATCAAAGGACATTTTTCAGGGAGCTGGAGGATAGGATGCATGAATTCCACTTTTGGATATTCTTGCGACAACCTGTACTTCAAGGCTGCTTTTGATAGGTCATGCCAGTTCGGCAAACCACTATGATGACCAGCTATGCAATAGGACAAAAGCTTTCCCGTGTCTTTTGAAAGATTGTAAAGAAATTGAGCACCGGTAAAGGCATGGGTCGGATGCCCAGTATAATATTTTGCAAATTCATCGACCACTCCGGTTACGTGACGGAGATAGGCTTGCCAGGTATAGCTTCCCTTGCCAAGATCATGAATTCTTCCTATTGATTCAGCCCACTTTTTGCCACCAAAACAGTCAGCAAATATGCCTGCTCTTTTGCCTACATTTTCCAGATGTGTATTAAGAAGCTGCCATTCGGATGTATCTTGTGAACTCGTTGAATGCGCATAAAATTGTTTCATCTTATTCTTGGCATCTTTCTTTTTGAACGGTTACACGATTTGACATAGTTAAATAATTACCCTTTCAAATATTTAGCAATCGATATTTATCACTCATTTGCTGGATATTTATCACTTCATTTTGATAATCTTTTATTGTTTCAGCCGTCAGCAACAGATCGAAAAACCGGCCGTTGGGGGTGAGGCAGCGGCGGGTGGAATCCGGTTCGATTAAACCATTGGTAACGTAAAATATTTGTATTTGGATATCAAGGGAGTCTTTGGTGGGGTCGGAAATCAGATCCAGTTCATGGAGCCGGTAGAGGAAGGTCTGGGCGGATACACCGAACCGGTGTTTGATACGAAGGAGCAGGTCCCAGGACCAGGCATCTTTTGATACGCCCAGCTGGCTGACCGTGGCGCGCATGGCAGGTTCGGGCATCAGAAATGTGGCGGCAAAGCGCCTGGCGGCCCGGGCCGGGTTGATAGGCCGGCCGTCTTTATCATCGGATTGGGGGAACAAAGGGGCTTTCTGTCGGTTGATCTGGTTTGACACCAGGATGCCGCCCAGTTCTTTGGCAAGGGAGAAAAGCTGTCTTTCCGGATTGTTCCTGGAATTGAGAAAAAAGAAGGCATTGTGAAAGGCGGGCTCGTAAAATGAAACCGATTCCATTGTTGTAGCACCCCGGGGAAAGGGAAACACTGTAACCCGCAGGCCCGCGTTTTCAAAGAGTTCAAAATAGTCAAACACCACGGCATCGCCGGTGCAAAGGTAGGTGCGTATCCGGGTTGCAAGCTCTTCCATGCCTGCATAGCTGGGATGAAAAGGAACGGACAGGGGTACAGTGGCATGCCTGGGCACCTGGCAGATATCTTCCAGGGCATGGAACGCGGCCATGATTTCCTGGCAGGCTGCAAGCAGGGGGTTGGAAAGGGAGGATTGATCCGGGTCCAGGGAAATGTAACATGTGTCGCTGGTGTCACCTGTTTTCACCGGGGCCTGGTTGAGGGGATCACGGGAAAAAAGGGAGTCCACGGGAACGGTGAAGGCACTGGAAAGATTGTAGATGGCAATGGCGGACGGCAGGTTCATCCCCCTTTCTATGCGGCCAAGAGCCACTTTGTGGATACCGATGCGGGATGCCAGATCTTCCAGTGTCCAGTTTCTAGATCTTCTGAGAAAACGGATGTTTCTGCCTATGAAAGAGAGATCGGATGTCATACTAATAAAAAACATATAGGTTTCCTGTTGTCAAGAAATATTATTGATTATGTTAAAAAGAAATTAATTTGCAACAAGTTTAAGCTTTCCGGTTTATTTTGACTCGTGTCTTGACTCGACCTGCTTCAACCTGATACAGACATAACAGCCTGTGGCTGTATCAGGCTTGAAAGTATAAGTATATTACGGATTCAGGATAAATTCCTGACAGGATCTTGATTTGTCTGTAGATAAACGACCCATAGCCATCGGCGCCAGGCTTGAAAAATCGAGGCTGATAAACACTATCGGGTTCAAGCCCAATTTTGACGATTACAGCCCCGATAAACGCAGGCTTATCGGGAACGCGTCCAGAATATACTATCCAACCGCATTTTACGCCGATCTTTTCAATGCCATGGGAAAATCCACCTTTCCCAGTTTTCACACCTACAAGTTTGCCCAGGATAAAATCCGGCAGTCGGCCGTTTTCCGGATGACGGGTATCCCTCATCCCCGGACCCGTGTATTTTACGGTCCGAGGCAGAAGAAACAGATACTGGATTATTTCTCTTTTCCGTTCGTGGCCAAAAAAGCAAGGGGTTCCTCGCGGGGGTCTCACGTGTTTCTGATTCATGACAAAACTGACCTGGATAATTACCTGGAAGCGATATCTCCGGCTTATATACAGGAATATATTCCGGTAAAAAAAGATATCCGGGTTATAGTGATAGGCAGGTCTGTCGCGCTGGCATACTGGCGGGTGGCCGTCAGCCGGGATTTCAGGACCAATATATCCCGGGGAGGGCGTATCGTGTTCGATCCCGTTCCCGAACAGGCTTTGAACCTGGCACTGGAAACTGCGGCTGCCTGCGGATGGGACGACGTGGGCATAGATATCGTGGCGCATGAAAACCGGTTCCATGTTCTGGAAGGAAATATGAAATACGGCACCATGGGGTTCAAGGAGGCCGGCATTTCATACAAACATTTGCTGACAGACCTGATCGTCAATAATCAGGTATGACATTAAAGCGGGGTGACCTTTGAAAAAATTTATTCTGTTCTTTTTGACCATATTTTTTGCAGCAGGCACCGGGCTGGCTGAGGAGATTGCCGATGAACTCGTCCGGGGAGCTTTTGATCATATGAGGGGAAATACCTCCTCGGCCACAATGGAAATGATCATCCACAGGCCCGATTTCACCAGGACAATGGTAATCGAGGGCTGGACAAAGGGAGACGACTTGGGACTTTTCCATATCATCTCCCCGGCAAAGGACAGGGGCAATGCCACTTTGAAAAAAGGGCAGAACATGTGGACCTTCAACCCTAAAATCAACAGGGTGATAAAGCTGCCGCCGTCCATGATGAGCCAGGGATGGATGGGGTCGGATTTTTCAAACAACGACCTGGCAAGGACAGACAGCATCATCAATGATTACGACCATACAATAACTTCAAAAGAAACGGCAGGGGACCTGACGGTATATGAGATCGAATCCATTCCCAGACCTGGTGCGCCGGTGGTATGGGGTAAGTTGAAATTGACTGTCAGGAGCGATCATATCATGCTCGAGCAGGTATTTTACGACCAGGACAATATTGCCGTAAAAACCCTTGAAACCGAAAATATTCAAAAGATGGGCGGCCGGCTTTTCCCGAAAACATGGACCATGAAAAGAAACGAGGAGAAAGAAAAATACACCAGCGTGGAATACCGGGAACTGGAGTTTGACATACCGCTCAAACCCGGCCTTTTTACCATTACAAGCCTTAAAAACCCGGTAAGATAGACAATGGACGAATTCAAACTTTCATGGCGCAATATCTGGCGGAACAAGCGCCGTTCCATACTTACAATAATGGCGATCGTGTTTGCCGTCACCCTGCTGGTATTCATGCTTTCCTTCCAGTTCGGGTCATACGAGGACATGATCAATGCCTCTGTGACACTCGATACCGGTCATATCCAGGTCATGGCCCCTGGATATCATGATGACAGCAGGATATGGAAAGTGATAGACGATCCCGGTGAAGTCCTGGACCGTGTTCAAGGCCTGGAGAATGTCAAGGCCGCTTCCATGCGGATGGAGGCCTTTTGCCTGGCCTCGTCGGAAAAGCGCACAAAAGGTGTTTTTATCGCGGGAGTCGACCCAAAACAGGAAAAAAAGGTATCCAGGCTCTCAGACAGTATGAAGGACGGACATTATTTCAAACCTTCCGATTACGATGCCGCCATCATCGGTTACCTTCTGGCCAGGCACCTGAAGCTTTCCACAGGGGATACGCTCACCATCCTGGGGCAGGGCAGGGACGGGTCAATCGCTGCAGGTGTCGTCACCATCAAGGGTATTTTCGAGTCAGGCATGGATGAATTTGACAAAAACATCATCCAGGTGCCCCTGCAGTATTTTGACGATATTTTTTACATGGAGCAAAAAGCCCACAGGATCGTGTTGCTGCTCGACGCTTTAAAGAACATCGAGACAGTTAAAAGCCAGGCGTCTGAAGTTATCGGGGACAAAGAGCTGGATATCCTGACCTGGGAAGAGATCATGCCCGGACTCAGGCAGAGCATCAGCCTGGATCTGATCAGCGGGTTCATCATGTATGGTATTCTTATAATCGTAGTGTCCTTCAGTATCTTGAACACCTTTTTGATGGCCATACTGGAGAGAAAAAAAGAATACGGGGTGCTGCTGGCAATAGGTACTACACCGGGCCGTCTGATCGGGTTCGTATTGACGGAATCCATGCTCATGACTGCAATGGGAATTATTATCGGCATGGCGGCGGGATCGGCTGTTACATTATATTTTTCCCATTACGGAATCGGTCTCGGAGATGCCGGAAGCCTGTTGTCCCAGTACGGGATATCGGACCGGCTTTATCCTAAACTGTCGGCATTGTCTTTGTTTTCAGGGCCTTTACTTATCCTGGTCACAACCTTTTTTACGGCACTGATTCCTGCCCTGCGGATCAGAAAGCTGCGGCCCGCAGAAGCCGTCAATTCAATCTGACACGCAGTCCGAAAGGAGGCAAAAGGTCAATATGGAATCAGCCATCGCCTTCAGGAATATCTGGAGGAACAAACGAAGAACCCTCGTGGTGCTGACCGCCATTTTCATCGGCGTAGCCAGCATGATTTTCCTCGCCTCGCTGATGCGGGGCATGATGGAGGGAATGGTGACCAATGCCATCGATGAAATGACGGGCCATATTAAAATACAGGACAGGGATTTCAGGCAGGACCCGGCAATCGAAAACCGCATCCATGGACCTGACAGGGTGATGGAAGATATCGGGGATGTCCTGCCCGAAGGCAGCCTCGTGGTTTCAAGGGTTATAACGGATGCCGTCATCAATACGGCAAGGGATACGGCTGGTATAAAGCTGGCCGGGATCGATTTCGAGGCTGAAAAAGGAGTCTCCTTTATCGGTGAGGCCCCGGTTAGGGGCAGTACCATTTCAGCAGATGACCTGTCAGGGGCCTTGATGGGAAAGGCAATGGTCGACAAGCTGGGACTTGCCGCAGGTAAACGTTTTGTCGTAAGCGCACAGTCTGCGGACGGTGAAGTGGCCTCCCGCGCGTT
>CAYNHL010000177.1:0-5537 GCA_964397015.1 uncultured Desulfobacterales bacterium
CAAATGCAAACGTTTTTCCTTTCAGATCGGCTATGGTGCCGGCCGGATGATCTTTACGTGTGACAATGTATCCCCGGTAATGATCGGGCTGGATATAGTTTGAATCGCTGACCGTGGCGACATAGCGGATATTTTCTTCTCCGTCCATCAGGCAGCGGGCATAAGCCTGGGATGAAAAATGCGCCACCTGGAGCCTTCCTTCAACAAGATGCCGGCGGATTTCATTGTCATCGCTGAAGTAGTTGATGACAAACCGGAGCCCCAGTTTTTCCCCTACATAGTTCAGAAGCGGCTTAAATGCCTGATCCATGATTTTTTCTTCTGCAAACCTTTCCACGCCGAAATTGACAATAGACCCGTTTTCAGATTCCAGGCTGACCGCTGTGCCCGGTATGACCTCCCGGGTCTGAATCACGCTCTCCACAGCAAGTGTTTCCGGGGATGACAGGGTTACGGCCGCCAAAAATAGAGCCTGGAAGAGGATGCAAAGGATATTTTTTCTTAATGGGTACATTGTTTCATAGCCAGATTTTTTCGGTATAATAAGTGTTTGATTTGATCATTGATTGAATAACAGAAAAGCCCGGCTGGTGCAACACCATCCAGACATCCGAATGTAAATCTAATCATTATCAAACAACTGGGGGGTTATATGTAAAAGAAGGTTTGGTCGATCTCCACCACCTCGCTGGCAGTGTCCTCGATCTGGTGTTTCAGCAGGTTGCGGGGCGGTTGCGCATACCAGTTTTTTTCCCGAACCCGCTAACAAAGAATTAACAATGTCACGCCATAATAACAAAAACATAATGCCCAGCCCCTGAAAATTCAGGTCAAGGAGAAACAAAATGAAAAAATGCATGTTGCGTGCCGTTAGATCCATATTCTGTATCTGGCTGCTGACCATGGTGGCTGCCTGTTCTGATCCACCCCCTGATCAGACATCGTCACAAACCGATGCAGGTGTTTCAGGCCGGGTTCAAACCGCCGGAAACGCCGTGGGAAAAGAATTCGTGATATATGCCGGGTCTGAAATGAGCAGCCTGGAACCCATGATCAAAAAATGGGCCCAAAAAGAGGGACATCGTCTTGTAATCAACTACAAGGGCTCCATCGACATGATGCGGATGATGGCGGACAGCACTGCCACGCAGGCGGATGCCTATTGGCCGGCCCATTCCATCTGGTTTATCCTGGGCGACACCGGGAACAAAGTGAAAAACAAACGCTCCATCATGGTCTCTCCCATCGTAGCCGGCCTGAAAAAAACGGTGGTGGAGCGGCTGGGCTGGGACAAGCAGAGCCCGACCCTGGCGGAATTCCTGGAAGCAGCCCAAAAAAGGGAATTCAGATATGCCAAGACCAGTTCCACCCAGTCCAACTCAGGTGCCCTGTTCCATCTGGCAGCCTGGTGGGCCTTTGCCGGAAAGCCGGAAACCTGGACCATGGATATCGTGAACAATAAGGATCTCCAGGAGAAAGCCAGGAAAATGGAGGCCACGGTGGCGGCAACATCAGGCAGCTCTGGCTGGCTCAAGTCCAAGATGATCAAGGATATCCAACAGATTGACGGGATGATCAACTATGAAGCCATGATTTCGGAAGCCAACATCGGCTGGACCACCATTGACAAGCATACGGGCAACCCCCGGCAGCATCCGGGACTTCTGGAACTGGGGCATGACCCCCTGCATGTGGTCTATCTGGCGGATGCCACCATGATGGCAGACCACCCGTTAGGGTATGTAGACAAGGGGGATACAGCCAAGGCGAAGGTGTTTGATGCGCTGCAGAAATATCTGCTTACCCCGGAGGCCCAGACACAGATGATTCAACTTGGCCGCCGGAACCGGCTGCTGGGCATGGACCCTTCCCTTGCGGATGAAAAAGCCTTCAACCCGGACCTGGGATTTGACGTGCACCGGGTCATCGCACCCATACATCCCCCCAGAGAAGCTGTGCTGACCGCAATTCTTGATCTTTACCAGGAAGAGATACGCAAACCCTCGGCCACCTTCTGGGTGATCGACGATTCCGGATCCATGTACAAGAACGGCGGCAAGGAAGCTGTTCAAAAGGCCATGGCCATCCTCCTTACACCGGCCAGAGCCAGGGAGTACAAGCTCCAACCCACCCCCAAAGATTTTCATGTGATCCTGCCCTTTTCCAGCCGCCCGGGCGAGCCCGTTCAGGCCCAGGGCAATGATCCGGCGGTTCTCTCGGCACTTATGGAAAAAGTGACCCAGATGCGGCTGGGCGGCGGCACCGACATGTATGCCGGGATTGCCGCGGCCCTGGAATTGATCAAACACAATGAAGACCGGATCAAAAACCATTTTCCGGCCGTTGCCGTTCTGTCTGACGGCATTTCAAAAGGCAGCCTGGAAACCGTTGCAGAGGCAGTGAAACGGCTGGAACTGTCCTATGTCCCCATTCACTCACTGAGTTTCGGCAGCGGGGTGGATGAGAAACAGCTCAAGGACCTGGCCGATGCCTTCGGCGGCAGATATTTTTCCGGCAAGAAAGATGTGGCTGATGCATTCCGCAAAATGAAAGGCTACAATTAGAGGGGAGATCATTTCATGCAGGTCAACTGGAAGGTAAATATGGTCATCAGCGCCCTGGTTACCGTGGGCGTCTATCTGCTGGCAGAAAGCATCCTGGACTTCAAATGGTGGGTGGATGCAATGATCGGTCTTTTCTTCGGCGGAATTGTCAACCAGCTCATCCTGCGGGACAAAAAGGAAGACCATGAAATCGAGGTGGTCCCGGGCCTGACCAAAAAGGAACTCAAGGATGCCTTGGTGAAGGGCCGGGACTGGAACCGGCAGATCCACGGGCTGGCCGGGGGGCTGGATAAAACCCATCCCCGGACAGCGGCAGCACTCAATGACACGGCTGACATGGTCACCCACTTATTCGAGAATTTTGAAAAAGATCCCAGAGACCTGACCACCACCAATGCCCGGCGGCTGATCCACGACCATCTGCCCCGGGCCTTGATATTTATCCAGGCCTATGCCCGGCTTGCAGCGGCAGGGCGCCTCACGGACAATGAAAAACAGAAACTGGCTGCCATGGAAGAGAAAATCACCACCATACGGGACAGCTTTTCCCGGCATCTGGAAGGATTCCGTAACAATGATTTCAACGCCCTCCAGGTGGAAGGCGAGACCATGGAAACCATTTACAACTTAGATATCTAAAATTCATAGATCGTCGGGTTTGTTTTAACAGGAGGAATCAATGAATAAAAAAAGCATGACCGGTATCCTGCTCGCGCTTGTGGCCATCGGCGTAATAGCGGCATTTCAGTTTCTGGGCGACAGCGGTGTTCTCAAGGAAGTCAGGCTTCCCGATCCCATAACGGTAAAAGGCTATGTGGGCGGTGAAAAAATGGGGTTCCTGGCAAATGAGGAGGTGATCAGGCTTCTGGATAAAAAGCACCGCATCTCTATTGATCCCCATAAAAAAGGGAGCGTGGAGATGGTGAAAAATCTTAGCTACCGGGGGGTGGACACGGATTTTTTCTGGCCGTCCAACTTTGTGTGTGTGGAATGGTTCAAGAATACCGGGGGGAATTCAACAGGAGCGGATGTTATTTTTAACTCCCCCATCGTGATATACTGCCCTGACAAGGTGGCGGATGTTCTGATAGAGATCGGGCTGGTCAGCGTTGAGGATGAAGTGCACCATATCGTGGATTTTCCCAAACTGGTGGATCTGGCAATAAACCAGAAGACCTGGAAGGAGCTCGGGCTGCCCCAGATTCCGGGCAGCATCAAGATTTTTTCCACGGATCCGTCCCACAGCAATTCCGGCAACATTTTCTACGGCCTGCTGGCCAACGTGCTTCACGGGGATGTGGTGAGCACTGCCACCATTGACAATGTCCTGCCCGGGATCAAGGGATATTACGACCGGATGGGATTCCAGCCCAAAAGTTCAGGTGACATATTTGACCTGTTCATTTCCAACCCCTATACCTATCCCCTGCTGGTGGGTTATGAGAACCAGCTCATCGAGTATGCTATCCAGAACAGCGATGACTACACCATTGATTTTCTGAAAAAGAATATCCGCAGCCTCTATCCCCAGCCCACGGTCTGGAGTTCCCATCCCCTGATCGCGGTGAACGAAAAGGGGCAGCGCCTCATTGCCGCCCTCAAAGACCCGGAAATTCAAAAAATCGCCTGGGAAAATCACGGATTCAGGTCCAGCATCAAGGGCGTGCGCAACGATCCTTCAAAACACAAGGTCTCTGGCCTGCCCGAAGTCATCACCTCGATCATCCAGATGCCGTCGGCCGAGACCATGGACAGGATTCTCGCAGAAATAAAACCGGGCCAATAGCCCCCCAGAACCAAACCAAGGAGAAAGACCATGTCTGACAACGAGTTCAATCTGCTGGATGAAATCAATGCCAGGAAAACTGCGCCCACCCCCACTGACATCCCTGCATCGGCAGCACCGGAGATACCGCAGGCCCCTGCAGGCGACTTGCCGGTCCCGGTCCGCCTGACCATGCTGGCGCCCCAGCCCACCATTCTGACCCATGAGCAGCTGGACGAGGTCCAGCAGAAAGCGGCCCGCGAATACAGCCGGGGGGTCGACTTCAATGACCGGAACAGTATCCGGTTTTACGGTTACAATGAAGAAAAAGCCATGTCTTCCTTCCTGGATGAGCTGCTGGAAGGGATCAAGTCCAAAGATGCCGACCTGGCAGGGGAACTGCTGGTTTCTCTGAACCGGAACATCGACGACCTCAAGCTCCAGAAATTCCAGGATATCCTGGAAGGCAGGGAAAGCGGCGGATTTTTCGGCATGTTTTCCAGTAAAGCCAGGGAACTGGTCAAAATGATCCAGTTCCTGGTGGACCGGCAAAGGGATGTGCGCACCCAGTTCGACAAGATGCAGATTCAGGCGGAAACCGAACGGAATACCCTGATCCAGGACAATACAAAATACCAGCTGCTGCTGGACCGGACCATCGATCAGATCGCTGCGGTCATGCCCATCATCGTGGGCGGGCAGCTGGCGCTGCAACGGGGGCTTGAGGAATTCAATGCTTTGCGGGCCCAGGCGGAGGAACAGCCCGGCAATACCCTGCTGGCCTCACAGGTTCAGGATTTCAGCAACAATCTGGAAGCATTCAACCACCGCCTGGTCAATCTTCAGATTTCCTTTACCAAACGAGCTGCCACCACCATCCCCAAGATCCGGGCCATCCAGGATGCCGTGAATATTGAGATGGACAACCTGGTGGACAAGGTAATCTTTGTGATCCCGGCCCTCAAGGAGGCCATCATCGACATTGTGACCACGGCAAGGCTGCGGAAGCTGCAACTGGACCGCAAAGATGAGGAAGCCATGCTCCGGCGGGTGGAAGAACTTCGCAACCGTACCATGAAGGACGCCATCCTGGAAGCCAAAAAGTCCGAAGGGGACTACGTCACCAAGATCGCCCTGCTGGTGTCCATGAAAGACACCCTGGTCCAGATCTGTGAAGACGGAAAGAAAATCGTGGAAGACAACCGTCA
>CAYNHL010000178.1:0-5438 GCA_964397015.1 uncultured Desulfobacterales bacterium
TACGGTGACAATGCTGGGTATTGCACATTATTTTTTTCATAAAGGCGGCGGCCCGGGTATTTTTTCAAAAGAAAAAGAACCGGCTGACGGTCCGGCATTTCAGGAGAAAAATACAGGCCAGGGGGTGCCCGGGCATGAAAAAGAGGCGGATAATGGTTTTCCCCCAGAGGGTGAAAAATCCCTGGAAACCGCATCTGACCCCTGGGAACGGCATCTTCTGTATCTTCAGACAATTGAAGCCGCCTACCGCGGCCGCAGAACAAACAGAGATGACCGCAGCACAGCCATTGCATTATCACACCAGTATCTGTCGGAGTTTCCTGATTTGCGCCAGGCGGTTTTTGACAATATGGCGGACCAGGATCCCAAAATCATCCCTGTTTTCAAGATGCTGGCCATCATGCTCGAAGAAGACGGGGCATATGACCAGGCAGTGGCGGTATGCAGAACTGCTCTGGACAACGGCCTGGAAGACGGCACAAAAACCGGATTTGAAGGACGGATTCAAAGAATCCTGAAAAAAAAGGAATCCCCTGAATACTAAATGAATTTGGCCGGAATGATCCAGGCAGCAGGCAAAAAATTGCTGCTGGTGGATACCGACCCTCAGGGCAGTCTGGTTCAGTAGCGGTCTGTAAATCCCAAATCCCTGGTCCGGGTTAGCCACTATCCCAAACCATTGAGCCAGCGTCAGGCCCAGGCCCTGGTCATCGGTTTTGCCGGTGGATTCGGCACGGCCTGATTTCTCAGGTTTTAAGTTCGGGGTAGTGCCCGGCACCAAACCCGCAAGCAGCTCAAATATGTTACTTAAAAGGAGTGATACAGGTTTATCGGAGGGGTGTTACCACATGAACTAATTTCCGGCATTGACAATTTCCATTATTTATGCAAATGATTTTCTTAAAAAATTGGAGGGCTGTATGAATCACGCATTCACGATTAAAGAATCCGTAGTCCGTTTGCCGGGAATTACACCCAATTTAACAGAAAGACTTAAACGTCTTCCTGTGAACCTTGAAGCCTTACTTGATGATCCGGAAGCAAAAGTAGATTTTGATGAAAACAATCTGCTTTTAACAATTGAAAGTTCCAGATTGTCGTTGGAAGACGTTTTTTTCCCGTTGGAAAAATCTGTGAGAAGCCTTAATTTATCCTTTTCAAAGAGGGTCCAAAGCGCCTTTAATAAAAAGGTGCCTTGGGGTGTTTGTAATAGGCCTTGAAAAAAAGCTTCCCCTGAATAGTAAATATCCTGAAAGGGTCAGGATATTGAAATTAAATTTTCTGGGCAATCAATGCAGCTGCCAGTAACCAAATTTTGGAAAAAATAGTTTCCCCCCTTCAATGACATGTCAATCACTTATTAAGCCTTATAAAAAAATGATTGATCTGACGTCACTTCTTTTTGGCTGTACGGCGACCGTTAAAAGATACCATACAAGATCCTTCCGCAAATAAAACAATTTCCCGAAAGAAAAGGCAATCCTAACCCTCTTGCGGCATCTTGTCAGTCAAGCATCTTTTGGACCCGGTCGAAGTCCTGACCAATGGCCCCGGGGTAGTGGGCATCAGATCCCATGACCAGGGCAATCCCTTTTTTCTGTGCGCGCTTCACAATCCAGGGAGACGGATAGGGCACGCCAACGGGGTGTGCCATGGCACCCATGTTGATTTCCAGTTTCATTTTCCGGTCCCTGACAGCGTCCAGGGTGTCTTCCACCAGTTCCCGGTACCAGGCATCGGTTTCATTGAAAAACCGGTTATTGGTATTGTGTTTTTTCAATACATCCATGTGTCCCACAATATCAAACCATCCGGTTTGAACTGCTTCCTGCAGGGCATGGTAATATGCCCGGCAAAGGGACCTGATATCCTTGTTGAAGATGTTGTTCAGGCAGGTATGAAATTCAGTCTCATTGCCGTTGACCAGGCAGGAGCTGGTGCCCACCACCAGGGTGTGGACGGATGCAATGGTGATATCCCAGTCCATGGATGCGATGGAAGCAAGCCAGTCCTTGTGAACGGGGATATATTCGATCTCCAGACCGGTTTTTACGTCCATTCTGCCGTCATATGACCGCTTTACCCGTGTTATCTCTTTACGGTAGGCAGCCATCTGCTCTATTTTCATGGCATACCGGGTGTCAAAGGGCAAAGGCACATGGTCCGTGATAGCAATGGTTGTCATCCCTTTTGCAAAAGCAGCCTCAGCCATTTCAGCGATGGCGGCGCTGCCGTCGGAATAGTGGGAGTGCATGTGGGTGTCACTGTGCAGGTCAAGGGACATGCGGGCCGTCCTCATGTGCCGGATGGTTAACGATCTGATACACTGCAGTGATCAGCTTCCGGATGTCGACCGGCTTTTGGAAGAACTGTTTGATTCCCATATCCATTGCCTGGATTTCCGTCATGCGTTCGCTGAACCCCGTACACAGAAAAATCGGGATATCCGGTTGCAGTGCCATGATTTTCTGGGCCAGCTCATCTCCAGCGATGCCCGGCATGGTCATGTCTGTGATGATGAGATCATATGCGCGGGGGCTATTTTCAAATGCCGCCAGGGCATCCCGACCGTTTGCGAACAGATAGACCGTATAACCGCATTCTTCAAGCAGTTCCTTGAAAAGATTTCGGATGGATTCTTCATCGTCCACTACCATAATGGTTCCGCTGCCGCAGGGGAGCGGTTGTGTTTCGTTTTCCTGCTGTATGTCGCTTTTTTTAACGGGGGCTGCCGGAAAGTAGACAGAAAAAGTGGATCCTTTTCCCAGCTCACTGACCATTTCCAGAAATCCGTCATGTTCATCTATGATTGCCTGGACGATTGACAGGCCCAGTCCGGTTCCCTGTCCGGTTGACCGGGTGGTATAATAGGGCTCAAACGCTTTGGCCTGGGTGACTGCATCCATGCCGGTGCCGGTATCCTGCACCCGAAGGAGCAGGTAATTGCCCGGTGGGATCCGCTGCTTGAAAAACTGCCCGCTTTCCGGGATTTCCACATCTGAAAGGGTGACCGTCAGTTTCCCGCCGGTTTCCCGCATGGCATGGTAGGCATTGGTGCACAGATTCATAACCACCTGGTGTATCTTGGTAGGATCAGCCAGCACCATTGATTTTGATCTCAAGTCAGTTTTAATGTCAATTGTCGTGGGGATGGTTGATTTCAACAATTTGAGTGTTTCTTTGATTTCCAGATACATTTTTAAGGGCCGCTTCTGGTATTCGGAACGTCGTGAAAATGTGAGAATCTGCTGAATGAGTTCTGCGGCCCGCTGGGCAGATTTTGTTATCTGGGTCAGATGGGCTTTCAGTTTCTCCGGCCGATCGGCATGATTGAGGGCCAGTTGGGAATAGCCGAATATACCGGATAAAATGTTGTTGAAATCATGGGCAATCCCGCCGGCCAGACGGCCGATGGATTCCATTTTCTGGCTCTGCCGCAATTGTGATTCAAGTAAGACCTGTTCAGTGACATCATCGATACGGATCATGGAATCGCCATGTTGATTATCGACAATGGGGAAAACAGTGATATTATGAAAAACGGTTTTCTGATTGAACACCGTACTCATGCTTTCAATGCGGATATGATGCTGGTCCTTGATGGCGGATCCGATTTTTTTAAGAACAGCCGGGCTGTAATCCTCCAACAGTTCATCAAAGGTTGTAGCACCCGCTTTAAATGGGATATGGGCACAAGACTCTCTGGCCGGATGGTTCAGGATATTAATTTCGCCTTTCCGGTTTGTACCGATAAGCAGTGAAGGAATCGAATCAATGACTTGATTCAGATAGGTTTTTGTGGCAGCCAGGTCTGCAGACTGGGTTTCGATTTTAAGAAAGCTGTCCTTCAACCGCTGGGACATCATATTGAAAGTGCGGCCAAGTTCTGCAAATTCATCCCGGGTTTCCAGTTCGATCATCCGGTCAAATTTTTTTTCAGACAGTGCTTTCACATGATCCATGATGATCCTGGCAGATCGGACGACCCGCCGGGCAATTCCCAGGGCGATAAGCGCACCGACGGCACTGACAGAGACAAAGGCCAGGAAAAGGGTCAGGATGGTTTGATTGAGGGTCTTTTTGATCTCTGAATTATCAAGGGCGGCATATAGCCTCAAACCGGCATGGGTCTTACCTTCAAACGACATGGCAGCTGTGTCGTATTCTTTTTGGCCCACCTGGAACAGGGTCCGCCCCGGGTGGGCGGATATCTTTTGTGGCGGTATCCGTACCGGCTGAGTATCAAAGGAACTCGCAACTATCCGGGCATTGTCGATTAAAATGTTGTCAATACCGCAGATCTGTTTGAGGTTTCGGGCGAACTCATCGTTAAAATGATAACCGACACAGACGTATCCCACCAGCAGATGATCGATATTGGTATGAAAGACCGGGTGAAAGGTTTCTATCAGAATATGGCCGCCATTGTTGTTGATACCAATGATCACGCTGCCGTTGAGGGCATCGGCAATCAAACCCCGGCGCTGTTCAGTTTCCTGTGGCAGATAAACTGCCAGATGGTGCAGTATAATGCCATTTTTATCATAAACAATGATATGGTTGGGATTAAAATCGGTGTATATATGCCGGATGTTGTTTCTGATGCCGCCCACATCGTTCAGGTGAACCGCCTGCCGGATGAGATGGTTGTCAGCAATTATTTTAGCCCAAACTGAGGTGTGGGTTGTATAATGGTCGACACTGCGCATAATTAACTGCTCGGCTTTTGTCAGTTCATTGTCCAGAACAGCATGGGTCCGCTGCCACAATGCGGTCAGGCTGATGACCAGAACGGTGCAGAACGGCAGAAGCAATCCAAGAAGAAACAGGATCGCCTTTGTTTTCAGATTCATAGTGGATATAAGCCGGTTCAGCATGGTTTTTTAAATCCAGGAGGAAACGTTGTATACAGACATTAGAGACTACCACTTATACCTTTCTGTCAATCGGAGCATGTCGATGACGACATCATAAAACGAACTGTCATGGAGGGAAAAGGAGTCCACCTCAAGCTCTTTTTTAAGCGCATGGCTGACGGCGGGGATACCGTCGGCGGACCGGCTGTTGGCATTGATCCTGACCAGTATATCCTGCATTTGCCGGATCAATACCTGGCTGACGTCTTTCCCGGCTACCCAGGGCTCATTGGGAATGGGCGGGGTCCGGGCAATCACCTTGAGCAGGCCGCCGGATGACCTGTCTGCACTGTTGTAATTACCATCGTATGTCGCCCCCGCATCCACTTTCCCGTTAATGACACCGGCTGTCACGGATGGATGGTCTCCCAGGAACAAAATCCTTGAAAAATACTTTTTAGGGTCGATTCCATGTTTTAAGAGAAGCATCAGCGGATAGCTGAATCCACTGCTGGAAGAGGTATTGACAAATGCAAACGTTTTTCCTTTCAGATCGGCTATGGTGCCGGCCGGATGATCTTT
>CAYNHL010000179.1:0-5387 GCA_964397015.1 uncultured Desulfobacterales bacterium
AACTTTATAATCCGGGCACCCTTGTCCTGGCTGGAAGCCGTTATACACTTATAGATCCGGTTTACAGGCGGGTCAGGACCTGCGGCAGCAGGCGCGATGTTCTTTTGACTTTCGGGGCTGCAGATCCAAAAAAAGTGGTGATAAAAGTTCTCGACATGCTCGAAGACAGACCCGGTATGGAGCGGCTGGTATTTCACGTGCCCCTGTCTTCTCTGTCTCCCTGCCTGGATCTTCTGGAAAAGCGAAAAACCCGCCTGGATGTCCGTATTTACAAAGATCTGCCGGACCTTGGCCTGTTGTACGAGCGATGCGGTGTGGCCATAGGCGCACCGGGCATAAGTCTTCTGGAACGTCTGTATTGCGGCCTGCTCAACATTGCCATGATGGTGGCAAAGAACCAGGAATCTGTCGGCCGGGCCCTGGGAAAAAAAGGCGCTGCAGTTTACCTCGGAGACATTGACCGCCTCGAACAAGGAACGCTTGAAACGGCATTGAGACGGTTGACCGGGGACAATTCCCAAGCAGAGCAGCTTGAGCAAAATGCAGCCGGCATCATAGACGACAGGGGGCCTCAAAGGGTAACCGCCCGGGCTCTTCTCCTGTTTTCCAGGGTCAGTCTCAGGCCCGCACGGCCCGGAGACAAGGATCTTTTGTACCAATGGCAGTGTGAACCCGGAGCGCGGCAGTATTTTGACAATCCGGTGGTACCCAATAAAAAGGAACATGAGGCCTGGTTTGAAAAGGTTTTGTCAAGAACAGATACCGGGCTTTACATTATTGATTGGCGCGGTCTTGCGGTTGGCTATCTCAGGCTGGATGACAGTGACGGTTACCGGCAGATATCGATCATGGTCGCCTCACAATACCGGGGCGCAGGATTTGCCAGGGCCGCATTGACTGAGCTTTTGACAAGGTTTCCAGGAAAATACCGGGCAATTGTCCACCCTGACAATACTGCCTCACTGTCCCTTTTTGAGTCACAGGGGTTTATCCCGGGAGAAAAAGGGGGTTGTTTTTTATGGCAGGCCTGAAAATTCTCATATCAGCAGGAGCATCTCCTGTGGCTGTCAGTATCATCAGGCACCTTGCTGCGCTCGGGCATAAGGTTTATGCCATGGATGCCAGCAAAAAAGCGCTGCCCATGGTCAGGGGAATTGCCCACAAGGTTCTTTTGTCGCCTCTGGCCGATGATCCAGGGTATATAGCTTTTATCAGTGAAAGAATGCAGACTGCGGACCTGTTCATCCCGTTTATCGATGAGGAAATCGACTGCCTGGTCAGGCATGGGGATGCCGGATTGTGGGAGCGCTGCCTGCTGCCCGAGATGGATACTGCACAAAAATGCATCCATAAAAAACAATTCCAGGCATTCTGTATAGAAAAGAACTTGCCGGTGGCATCTGCTGCCTGTGGTGTGCCGGCGGTTTTCAAGCCGGATCTGGGAAGGGGCGGCAGGGGTGTTGTCATTATCAGGACTCCTGAGGCGCTTGCCGGCCTTTCAGGAGCCGACGGTGTTCTCCAGGCTTTTGTTCCGGGAAAAGAATACACGGTTGATGCCCTGTTTTCAAAAACAGGCAGGTTGATAAGGATTTCGGCACGAAGCCGGGATACGGCCAGCGGCGTGTCGACCATAGGGACCATTGCCGACCCGGGACCTTTTTACCCTGTAGTTGAACAGCTGGCAGGTGTCTTTGCGTTTCGATACCTTGTCAACATACAGTTTATAAAGGACTGTTCCGGCAGGCTGCATATTATTGAAATCAATCCGAGGGTGGCCGGCAGCATAATGTTCACGGTATATTCAGGTCTTGACTTTTTAAGGGCGGCAATTGATATATACAGGGGTATACAACCGCAACTGCCCGGTGTGCAGAAAAAAATAAGGGTGCTGCGTTACTGGAGCGAGCATGTCGAGGATCTGGAAACATAAAAAATTACTGGCATCCTTTCAAACCGTACTGTTTGACCTGGATGGAACGCTTTTCGACAGTGAGCTTTTCTACAAAGGTGTGTTTGAAGACATGGGTGACTGGCTTGTGCAAAAAGGGGTACTGCCTGGCAAAGATCAATGGACAGCCTGTATGATGGGACAAAAATCTGCCCGCGGAGTTGATTACAGCCACCTGGTCGATGACGGACTGAGGTTTATGGGACTGCCATTATCACTCAAATCCGGGCTTATTTCCGTTTACCATAACCATGACTGCCGTCATATTTACCTGGATGAACCGGAAGCCGGTTGTCTCGCCTTTTTGAAACAGGCCGGGAAAACTTTATGCCTGGTCACCAACGGGCGGACCACCACCCAGGAATTGAAAATAAATCGGCTGGGTCTCTATGGCTTGATGGACAGGATCATTATCCTGGATCCCATGGCCGGCGATCCCCTGAAACCTGATCCCGCGGCCTTTGAGCGGCTGCAGGAAGAAACGGATAAAGGGACCGCCATAATGGTGGGAGACCGCTTTGACATTGACGGCCTTTTTGCAAAAAATGCAGGTATTGAGTTTCTGTGTGTGGGGTTTTATGGAGATTGACGGACGGAAAATAGGACCGGATCATCCTCCTTACATTATAGCGGAGATGTCCAACAACCATCTTGGCCACCTGGACAGGGCCAGGGATATCATTGAAGCGGCCCGGGATGCCGGGGCTGATGCAGTCAAAATACAGACCTTTGACCCTGACGCTTTGACCATAGATTGCTCGAAACCGGATTTTGTCATCAAAAGCCCTCTTTGGAAAGGAAAAACCTATTATCAGCTTTACAGTGAAATAGCCCTGCCCCTGGAATACACGGCCGATCTGTTCGCTTGTGCCCGGCGGGCCGGGATCACCCTGTTCAGTTCCCCGTTTGATGTAAAAACTGTTGATCTGCTCGTTGAGCAGGATTGTCCTGCTTTCAAGGTTGCATCGTTCGAAGCAGTCGATCCCGGGTTTCTTTTACATGTCGCGTCAACCGGGAAACCGGTCCTGATGTCCACGGGGGTCAGCTCGCTTGCCGATATTGAAACCGCGCTGCATGTCCTTGAAAAAAACGGCGCCGGACCGGTTCTGCTGTTCCACTGTGTCAGCCGGTATCCGGCCAGTCATGATTCTTTCAACCTGCGCGCGCTGCATGTGCTTCAAAAGTTTTCACCCTTTGTGGGACTGTCAGATCATTGCCCTGACAATACCGCGGCCCTGGCGGCTGTGGCAATGGGAGCCTGTGCCGTTGAAAAGCACCTGACACTGTCTCGGCGCGACGGTGGGCCGGATGCGGCTTTTTCAATCGAACCGGACCAGATGAAGCAGTTGAAAAAAGACAGTGTCAAGGTATGGGAAAGCCTTGGCAGCGATAAGGTTTTTGAGAAAAAAAGGGCGGGGTTCGAGCACGCCCGCTCTTTGTATATTGTCAAGGATGTAAAAAAAGGAGAGTCCCTGACCGCGGAAAACATCCGGAGCATCCGCCCAGGATACGGGCTGGTCCCGGTTTGTTACGACCGGGTGATCGGGAGGCGGTTCAACAATGACTTTGATGCCGGAACGGCATTGAAATGGGAGTATTTATCTTGAACGTACTGGCACTGGTAGCCCATGGCGATGATGAAGTGATCGGGTGCGGCGGCGTGCTGGCCCGGCATGCGGACACAGGAGACAATGTGTACGTGGTTGTTGTGTCCGACGGGGTTTCCTGCCGTGAAGAAAATGACAAGAAAAACCGGGACAACGCTCTTTTAAAAAGCTGCCGGATCCTGGGTATCAAACTTTTACACCAGTTTGATTTCAATGACAACCAGCTGGACAGCTACCCGCTTTTAGAGCTTGTCCGATCTGTGGACAGCTGCATAAGCCCTTTTAATTTTGATTGCGTGTACACCCACAGCAGGACAGATCTCAACGTGGACCACAGGGTGGTCCATGACATTGCCCTGACTCTGTTCAGGCCCCAGCCAGGTGAAACGGTCCGGTCAATTTATGCCTTTGAAACCCTTTCCGCCACCCATTGGTACGGTCCGGATCATGCCTTCTGCCCGCAAAGGTTTGTCGATGTATCCGCCTGCTGGGAAACAAAGATCAAAGCTCTGGAGGCATATGACATGGAACTGCGCAGATTTCCCCATGCCCGTTCGCGAAAGGCTGTCAAAGCCCTGGCCGAGTTCAGGGGAAGCACGGTCGGGATGGAAAAAGCGGAAGCCTTTGAGATCATCAGGATACTGGAATGACCCAGATGCGATGCCCGGTATGTTCAGGCCGGAATCTCGAATCTTTTTTGTCACTGGACCATCAACCCGTTTACCAGCATCCTGTCCGGGATCCTTCTCTTGTCCCGGCGCCTTATTTTACCCACCTTACCTTTCATCTCTGCCGGGACTGCGGTCATGCCTTCCAGCCCGACCCTGACCTGGATGTTCTGGAAAGTATCTACCGGGATTATTATTACACCCCCCGTCCCGCTGATATCGGGGTTGGTTTCCAGGATGAATTCATCGATATCCTGGACATGGAGTTCGATTTGCTATCCCGGGCCCGGCAATTTCTGGAAATAGGCTGTTCCGGCGGCGAGATGATCAGGAAAATTCTGCAGCTATATCCCGGCAGACAAGTGGCCGGATTTGAACCCAACCATGCCACTGCAGCAGCGGCAGGATCGAGCGGAGGCACGATTTACCCTGTGTTTTTTACAAAAAAGTCGTCCCGGGATGCCGGCATTTGCGCAGACATGATTTTCCACCGCCATGTCATCGAGCATATTGCCGATTTTGATGATTTTTTCGATGCACACCACGATGCGGCGCACCCTGATACAGTGCTGGTCATCGAAACGCCCTGCCTGGACCGGTTTGCCCGACAAAAGAGCATGACACCCTTTCATGTGGAGCATCTCCATGTATTCAGCATTCATTCATTGAATGCTCTTTTGATGAAATTCAAATGGTTTTTAAAAGATTACAGGATCACGAAAAGCGGCAGCATGGTAGGGTGGTTTACCAGAAAACCGGCTCAAATAAATATCCCTTTTATTCGCCTGCCCCTGGATCTTTCCAGCTGGCTGGAAAAGAATAAAAAGATTCTATCCGCGGCAGCCCGGGGGAAAGAGATTGCCATCTGGGGAGCAGGGTCAGGCGGCATAAAGATTGTAAATTATTTCAATTTGAATCCTTCGGTCATTGTGGACAGTAACCCGGAAAAGACAGGCAGGGTATTTGCGGGATACGGCCATCTGCCTGTTCAGCAAGCGGACAGCTGGCTTGTGCAGGAGATATCCCGCAGCAGGTCGTGGCTGATAGTTGTCGCATCCTCGTATTACGATGAAATCACGACCCATCTTAAAACAGCCGGATGGGAAGGGGAAATTGTAAAACCCTACGCCCTGTCAGACTGATTTGACAGCGGCTGCCATCCTG
>CAYNHL010000180.1:0-5369 GCA_964397015.1 uncultured Desulfobacterales bacterium
GCGGTAAAGGCGCTTTCCGATATCTGCTGCACATCCGCCAATGTCATCGATGTTGTCAACAGTCTTGATTCAGATGAAATCCTTATGACACCGGACAGAAACCTGGCACAATATGCGGCAGCCAATACAGGAAAAAAAATACATTTGTGGGAAGGGTATTGTCCATTTCACAACACCTTGACCCCGGATGATGTAATTGCCGTTAGAAATCGGCACCCTGGCGCCCTGTTCATCGCCCATCCGGAATGTCCGCCTGAAATTCTTGAAATGGCCGATTCCATACAGTCCACTTCCGGCATGATCCGGTTCGCCGGTGAATCCAGTCAAAAGGAATTCATACTGGGCACTGAAACAGGTCTTTTATACCCCATATCCAGGGCCCACCCGGACAAACAGTTTTTTGCCGCTTCCGATAAAATGTATTGTCCGGATATGAAAAAAATCAGCCTGACAGATGTGATGTCGAGCCTTGAGACAATGTCCGGCGAGGTCCGGGTGCCGGAGACTATCCGGCCGGCAGCCCTGAAGGCGGTCCAGAGAATGGTGTCGCTGAAAAGATAGCACCTGAAGAAGGCTGATGAGGCGCACCGTGAAGGGTTACACAGGTGCGCCTCTTTTAAGTTTTATTCGATCTTTTTACCGGCTACAATGCATTCAGGACATCGTCCGGGATATCGGCATTGGAATAGAATTTTTGAACATCGTCACAATCATCCAGGGCTTCCAGGAACTGGCACATCTGTTCGGCTTCTTTCCCCTGGACGCTGGTATAGTTCTGAGGCAGCATCGTTATTTCAGCCGTCTCAAAAGGTATTTCAGCTTTTTCAAGGGCCATTCTCACGGCTTCCAGATCGTCCGGAGCCGTAATGATCTCAAAGCAGTCTTCTTCGTCTTTTATATCCTCTGCACCGGCATCTAGGGCTATTTCCATTAGCGTATCTTCGTCTGCATCCTGCCTGCCTACAACAATCAATCCTTTTTTATCGAACATCCAGGCCACGCATCCATCTGTGCCGACATTCCCGCCGGCCTTGGAAAAAATATGCCGGACTTCTGCAATGGTCCTGTTTTTATTATCCGTCAGACATTCAACCAGTACGGCTACACCTCCCGGGCCATAGCCTTCGTATACAACTTCTTCATAACTCACCCCTTCGAGCTCACCGGTACCCTTTTTTATGGCCCGCTCGAGATTGTCCTTGGGCATGTTATGTGCCTTGGCCAGGGCAATGGCGGTTCTGAGGCGGGGATTGGAATCCGGATCTTTCCCCCCCATCCGGGCGGCCACCGTGATCTCCTTGATCAGCTTCGTAAATATCTTGCCCCGCTTGGCGTCGGCAGCCCCTTTCTTGTGTTTGATTGACGACCATTTATTGTGACCTGACATACATTGTCTCCTGTTTAAAATCTTTTCCGATAATATATATTTCTTTGCTTGCTTTTCTGCAGCTTTCAGGCTTGAATATACTGCACTGCCCAAACATGGGCCGAACAGTTTGAAAAAATGTATTGAATTCATTTCCCTGAAAAATCTTGCACACAAAATGCCCACCCGGTATCAATACATTGACAGCAACCTGGAGCGCTTTTTCACACAAGGCAAAAGACCTCAGGGCATCCACGTCTTTACGGCCTGTGGTGGCCGGGGCCATATCGCTTAACACTGTCTTGAAGCGATCCTGGGGCACCCCTAATGCCGATGGATCCAGCTTAAGGATATCACCTGTCACAGCTGTGGCCTGTGCCGGCAGGGCAACATCGACGGGCTTGAGATCGATCCCGATCACCCTTGCCCTGCTTCCCGCTTCCCTGGCCGCGTACAAAAGCCAGGACCCGGGTGCACACCCTAAATCAAGGATGGCGGTATCTTTTTCAATCACCTTGAATTTCTTCTGGATCTCCATGAGCTTGTAAACTGAGCGGGCCGGATAATTGTCCGATTTTGCCCTCTGGGTTAGATGATCCGCCCACTGCTGTGATTGTGACTGTTTTTTTCTGGATTTTTTCTTCATCATTGAAATAAAATTCCGACTGCTTCTTTTAAAAATCGCACCCCGTCAATTTGGACACCATTCATGACCGGCAACTGGGATTTACTGTTCTTCGGGATAATACAACGGGCAAATCCCATTTTGACAGCTTCTTTCACTCGTGACTCAATGTGACTGACCGCCCTGATCTCACCTGTCAATCCGATTTCACCTATCAATGTGGTCTTTTCAGACACATTCCGATCAAGAAAACTGGATGCCAGCGCCCCGGCAATGGCTAGATCCGTTGCCGGTTCAAACACCCTGACCCCTCCGGTGACATTCATGAAAAGATCAAGACCTGAAAGGTTCATTCCCAGCCTTTTTTCCATCACTGCAACAATCAGTGCCACCCGGTTGTGATCCAGTCCCAGAACAGTCCTTCTCGGAGTACCGAGCCCGGTACTGGAAACCAGTCCCTGAATTTCCACCAGGATGGGCCTTGTCCCTTCCATGCTTGCCGTTACCACCGATCCCGGGGCATTTATGGATCTTTCGGACAAAAAAACCGCTGACGGGTTCGGCACTTCTGCCAGTCCGGTTTCCTTCATCTCAAACACACCGATTTCATTGGTGGATCCAAACCGGTTTTTCACGGCCCTGAGAATCCTGAACACATGGCTTTTGTCTCCTTCGAAATACAGGACCGTATCCACCATATGCTCCATGATGCGGGGACCTGCAATGGCCCCTACCTTGGTCACGTGACCGACAAGAAAAACGGGGGTGCCTGTTGATTTTGCCAGTGTCATGAACTGCATGGCAGCTTCCCTGATCTGTGTCACGCTGCCGGGTGTCGACGACACTTCCGGATGAAACACAGTCTGGATGGAATCGATTACTATGGCATCATACCGGGTCCTGGCAGCCATGGCCAGTATGGAATCAAGATCAGTCTCCGAAACCAGGAACATGGACGCTGATCCTGAAGAAAGACGGTTGCCTCTCATTTTCAGCTGCCTTATGGATTCTTCGCCTGATACATACAGGGTTTTTCTGCCGTCTTCGGAAAGCCGGGAGAGCATCTGCAGCATCAGGGTCGATTTTCCAATACCGGGATCCCCTCCTATCAATACCAGGGAACCATCCACAAGACCGCCTCCGAGAACCCGGTCAAACTCGCTTATCCCTACCTGGATACGCCGGGATTCTTCAAAGTCGACTGCGCTCATCGGCACGGGTTCGTTGGCAATCTGTCTGCGGCGGCCAGAAGACGACCGCAGCACTGATTTTTCGGGTTCAAGGGAATCCCATGCACCGCAATCCGGACACTTTCCAAGCCATCTGGGGGTCTGGGTGCCGCAGGCCTGGCACCGGAACATTACCCTGTCTGCCTTTTTCACCATTTTTTTATCAAATCCATTTTCCCATCAAGTTGAGATTTATATCATTTTCCAACCGGCATGGCAACAAATTGCCGCACAGTAAGAATATGCAGTCACACCATGATTTATCTTGACAAACCATGTTTCTTTATATAGAAACTGTTCAATGTTTCTATATAAAGAAACATGATTACAGATATTGAATTCTATTCAGGGAGATGAAGATGCAGAAAATTTTTTTAAACGAGGATGAAATTCCCCGGCAATGGTACAACCTGGCAGTTGATCTTCCAGGCTCGATCAATCCGCCGCTCGGACAGGACGGCAACCCGATAAGCCCGGATATGCTGGCTGCCGTATTCCCCATGAACCTGATCGAACAGGAAATGACCACTCAAAGATGGGTAGATATTCCTGACGGTATTCTTGACCTGCTGTACCGCTGGCGTCCTTCTCCCCTGCACCGGGCCGTCCACCTTGAAAACGCACTGGGTACACCGGCAAAAATTTTCTATAAAAACGAAAGCGTATCCCCGGCCGGAAGCCACAAACCCAATACCGCAGTGGCCCAGGCCTGGTATAACAAGGAATTCGGAATCAAGCGACTGACCACTGAAACGGGTGCGGGACAATGGGGATCGGCACTGTCCTATGCCTGTGCCATGCTGGGACTTGAATGCAAGGTTTTCATGGTCAGGGTCAGCTTTGACCAGAAACCTTTCAGGAAAGTACTGATGCAGACCTGGGGCGGCAACTGCGTGGCCAGTCCCAGCAATGAAACACAAATCGGACGCGAAATTCTGGAACAAGATCCAGATACTCCTGGAAGTCTCGGTATTGCCATAAGCGAGGCCATTGAACAGGCCGTGGGAGATTCCACTGGCCAGACCAGGTATTCTTTGGGCAGCGTATTGAATCATGTCATGCTTCACCAGACCATTATCGGACTTGAAGCCAAAAAACAGCTTCAAAAGGCGGGCATCAAAAAAGTGGATACCATCATAGGCTGTGCCGGCGGCGGAAGCAATTTTGCAGGGCTGGCCTTTCCGTTCACCTACGATAAAATCAACGGGGACGATATCGAAATTATTCCTGTTGAACCGGCTTCCTGCCCGACATTGACAAAGACTAAATTTTCATATGATTACGGGGATGTCGCCCAGATGACACCTATGCTGCCGATGCACTCTCTGGGACACAAGTTCATACCGGCTCCCATACATGCCGGCGGATTGCGCTATCACGGCATGGCACCTCTGGTTTCCCATGCAGTGGAAGCAGGCCTGATGACACCCATGGCCATAAAGCAGCTCGAATGCTACGAAGCGGCCATGCTGTTTTCAAGGACAGAGGGACTGATCGTTGCGCCTGAAACCAGCCACGCAATTGCTGCAACCGTAAGAAAAGCTCTGGAAGCAAAAGAAGAAGGAAAAGAAAAAACAATTATATTCAACCTTAGCGGACATGGCCTGATGGATCTGAGCGCATATGAAAAATACATGGCAGGCGAGCTTCAGGATATTGCCCTTTCCGCCCAGGATATCGAAGCGTCACGGAAAATCAGTATAGAGGGACACCCGGTTCCGAAAGTATGACCGGAATCTAAGTGAGGTCATAATCGTTGGAGCCCGAAAGTTGAATTTAAGGATAATAAGTGTTTCTGCCCACGACCAGGGATGAAATGAAACTAAAGGGATGGCGCCGGCTTGACATTGTTCTGGTCACCGGCGACACCTATATAGATTCCCCGTTCATAGGGGTTGCCGTTATCGGCAATCTGCTGGCAAGCCATGGTTTCAGGGTAGGTGTCATTGCCCAGCCTGACGTGACATGCGCCGATGACATTCAAAGGCTTGGAGAACCTGAACTTTTCTGGGGGGTGACAGGAGGCTGCGTGGATTCCATGGTAGCCAACTTCACCCCTTTGAAAAAAAGAAGAAAGTCTGATGATTATACTCCGGGCGGAATCAACAACCGCCGCCCGGACAGGGCAGTCATAGCCTATACCAACCTG
>CAYNHL010000181.1:0-5311 GCA_964397015.1 uncultured Desulfobacterales bacterium
AAATTTGACTTTTTTTACCTGTAAATTAAATATCGGGATTCAATATTCAGTATTTTCGGAAATAATTTTCCTTAATTTTAAAAACAGGAATGATTTATCCGTATTCATTGAGCTGTCCTAAAAATTATTCAAACACAATGTATTGATTTAATTCATAAAAAAAAATGATTCCAATTTGTTCATCCATGGCATGCATGCTGCTTAATGCCGCTTCAACCGAGTGGACTGTTCTGCTCAAAACAACTGGCAGATATTGACAACACAGGATAAACAAAAAGGACTACTATTATGACGAACACTTCAGCAGCCCTTCATATTGACACCGCCCCGGATGTATGGGGTATTGCATCGGCAATTGATATCTATGACTGTGATCCTGCAGGAATCCGGGATGCCGTGGGGATCAGAAAATTTGTGGTTGAACTGTGCGATTTAATCGAAATGAAAAGATTTGGTGAAACCCAGGTGGTTCATTTTGGTGAAGATGAAAAAGTTGCCGGATTTTCAATGGTACAGCTCATTGAAACATCCCTGATATCCGCTCATTTTGCCAACCTGAGCAATACCGTATACCTTGATGTGTTCAGCTGCAAACCTTACGATCCTGAAACTGTAAAAACGTTTTCCCAAAAATATTTCAGCGGAAAATCATCCCGGCTGAATGTAACCTTGAGATACTGAAGCGACATATGGAAGTTTTGCTGTACGACGACCCGGAAAGCTGCAGGCTTATCTGGGAAAAACACTGGCCGGCAAGGGGGCTTTTTGATTTATGGCCTGTACGTTTTTGTTTTCAAAGGGCATTTTCAAAACCAACCCTGTTTTTAGTGCTCCGCCAAGGACAACAGGACACGGGATTTTTGCCACTTTGCTGGGACGAAAAAACCCGGGCCTTTATCCAGTTCCCCGGAGAAACATGGCAGGACAGAACCTGGATTGAACAGAACCGGCTGATCGCCCGGAACCCGGCCGTGCTTGAAATGATGCTGGACGCGGTGCCGGGCAATGTCCATCTCAGGTATCTGCAATGGACAGGGCTGATGGCGTTCGGCCTTCCTTTCACTGAAGATGAAACAGGATATCTGTTTTACCCCGGAATGTACAATTATTCATTCGAAAACTACATGCAGTCATTCTCGGGCAAATCAAGGAAAAAGATCGAATCGGAATTAAAAAAAAGTACTCTTTGGAAAGTATCGTACCGGTTCAACCAAAGATCGGACGTCGATCACCTGTTTGCCATGAACAGGCAGACGTTTGGTGAATCCTCCTATTTTTCCGATCCGGCGTTTACACTCTCTTTTGAAAACCTGGTATTGTTCCTTGAAAGATCAGGCATGCTGAGAATCACCACATTAATGGCAAAAGACAGGATCGTGGCCGTGGATATAGGAGCCGTGTTCAAAAACACCTATACCCTGCTGGCCGGGGCAACAGACCCCGAATTTCCAGGCATTGCCAAGATCATAAACCTCTTTCACCTGGAATGGGCCTGCCGTTCCAGAATTGCTGCCGTAGATTTTCTATGCGGTGATTTTAACTGGAAAAAAAGGTTTCACCTGACACCAAGACCCCTTTATCAGTTCAACCGTGACACGTCAATTTCATATCAGGCATTGCAGCATAAAAAGGTGAACTGTGCCTGATTCAAAAAAAGTCCTGGTTGTGGGAACGACATCGGATTACATCGACTGGATTCGGAGTTCAAATCCTGGACGCGCCTTGTTCCTTACAGAACCAGCCGTCCGCAGAACAGCCGGGGAACCGGCTCCGGCAGACGGCGAGGAAATCCTGGTACCACTGACAGACCTGGACCAGGTCCGGTCCGCGCTGGCCCGGCACATGGAAACCTTCGGCATCACCCTGACCGGAGCAGCCTGTTTTGACTGCGAATCAATGGCATTGACAGCAAGGCTTGCCGGGATACACCACCTGCCATACCACTCTCTTGCGGCCATAGAAAACTGCCGGGACAAACAGGTTTCTAAGCAGCTGTGGCACCAGAATCAAATACCCGCGCCGGATATAGCTTTGGTCAACCGTGTCGAAGATGTGATCCGGTTCTGCGGAACAAAACCTGACGGAATCGTGCTCAAACCTTTTTTCGGCAGCGGCAGCGAGCTAGTATTCAAATGCACGACCCCTTTGGAATGCCGGGATGCCTTCCAGGCTATAAAAACCGGGCTTGAAACAAGGGCAGCCCATCCTCTTTTCAGGAACAACGGCTTAAAACCCCACCTGATGCTGGCCGAAGAAGAGATACCGGGGCCGGAATTCAGCTGCGATTTTGTAATTGAAAAAAACAGGGTAAATTTTATCCGAACAACCAGGAAAATCAAGCTGCCGTCCAGGCCCTTCGGCACAGTCACAGGATATGTCCTGCCGTCAAAACTTCCCGGGAACGATGATATCTCCATTTTTGAACCCTTATTTCTCAAAGCGGCCCGGTCACTGGGCATCGAGCATGGAATCTGCATGGCTGATTTTATTTTCAGGGACAATCATCCGGTGTTCATCGAGATAACCCCTCGACCGGGCGGAGACTGCCTGCCCGGCCTTATCAGAGAATCTTCCGGCCTGGACATGCTGTCTTTGACCCTGGATATTGCAGAGAAAAAACCGCTGTCAGTGGAGAAAACAACTGCTTTCACACCATGTGTCGGATACCGTATCCACGCCTGCAGGGCGGGAGTACTGAAAAGAATAAGGACCTCCGGAATCGATTCTGACAGCCGGGTCCGTGACATTCGCCTGACAAGAAAACCCGGCCATGTCATTACCATGCCTCCTCTGGATTATGATTCATGGCTCCTGGGACATATGATAATAAAGCCTGATTCCCTGGAATATCCCGAAACACAGTGCCTGCTGATCTCCAAGCGCCTTCAGATTGAAATCGACCCTGCATGATACCTGCAAATCCACCCGGCCCTGCGGTCCCGTCTCCCATACCCCGCGAACTGATCATTGATTTTGTCCGGCATTATTTTTCACGGGCCGGCCGTTATCTCGATGTGACACGCAAACTGGGATCTCCTCTTTACCTTGTGGAAAGACAAGTACTTGAAACGCGTGCCGCTCAATTCAAAAAAGCTTTTCAAGACCTTTTCCCAAAACCGTCGTTTTATTTTGCCGTCAAAAGCAACAACCTTCCTGAAATTTCAGGCATACTGCTTGAAAAAGGATACGGACTCGATGTCTCGAGCGGAGTAGAACTTGAACAGGCCCTTGCAATGGGTGCAGAGGATATCATTTTCAGCGGACCCGGAAAAACCGAAGCCGAACTGTCACTTGCGCTTGCACATTCCAGCCGGGTAGTGGTACTGATGGACAGCCATGGTGAATACCGGCGCCTGAAAGCCATGGCACAGGAACAGCGGCAGTTGATAAGAACCGGAATCCGGCTGAACACATCCCCGGAAGGCCTGTGGCGAAAATTCGGTATTCCGCCCCGCGAGCTTTCAACTCTTATGGAAGATGTTCTTAGGAATGAATTCTTAAAACTGACCGGACTCCAGGTTCACTCGTCCTGGAACCTGACGCCTGATCGGCAGGTTGAATATATTCACTTACTGGGCGATCTTCTGAAAAGCCTTCCCGCTTTTTTTCTCGACACCATCGAATTTATTGATATCGGTGGGGGATACTGGCCTCCCCTGGGGGAATGGCTGCAGTCAACCAACCCTTTGTCGCCCTGCCGATTGCCGGGCCTGCCCATAGACGTTTTTGCCGACCGGCTTGCCCGTGCAGTCCGCCGGCACATTCTTCCTGTGGTTGACTGCCGGATCTGCTTTGAACCCGGCCGCTGGATCTGCAACGATGCCATGCACATCATCATCCAGGTAATTGACAAAAAAGCGCCGGACCTGGTCATAACGGATGCCGGGACCAATGCCGTTGGCTGGGAGCGATTTGAAACAGACTATTTTCCTGTACTCAATCTATCCCGCATCGCCCTGGTCCAGAACCCCTGCCAGATTCTCGGCTCCCTTTGCACCCCCCACGATGTCTGGGGGTATGCATATTTCGGCAAGGATATCCAGGAAGGTGATATCCTCATGATCCCTACCCAGGGAGCTTATACCTACAGCCTCCGCCAGCATTTCATAAAAGCCCTGCCAAAAGTTGCAATAATCTAAAGTTCCCTTTAAATTTCCAGTAAAATTAAAAAAGTAACCGCGTTCCGCCTCGTAGCCGGCATTGTCCAGATGTTTGAAAAGCCGGCAAAAACCCATGGAAGGCAGGCTGCCGCAGATGTGGGACAGCCTGCTGATCAGGTGTCCGTCAGCTCTTCAAACTGGTCCATGGCCAGGTCAGCGGCATCGCGGCACACCCTTTTAACCTGCAGGATATCAGGCAGCAGGGATAATTTTTGTTTTGCCTGCCGCAGGCGAAGCAAAACAGGGTTCCGCAGGTCCGGATCAATATTGTTTGCCGCCATATCAGCCGTCAGTTTTGTGATGACCGCATCAATTTTTTCTTTTGCCTGCCTGCGGCAGTCTTCCAGTTTTTGGGATTCAATCTGTTTGTGACATGTGTTGACTGTATTGAAAAAATCTTGTGCAGCCTGGATCTGGTCAAAGGGGTATGGAGAGGAAACAATGTCAGCCAGGTGCCTGTATGCAGCTGCGGCATCAGGTTTTTCGGTGATACGGGGCAGATTCTCATCAAACTGCGGCATGGTTTGTACCAGCATGTCCCAGAAGTCTATATCTTTTGTGTAAAATGTGCGGATTGTTTGAAATGTCCGTGCAACAACAGGCAGCTGGTCCAGCTGTTTGAAGCAGTCGGTTAAAACAGCATGGGCGGTCTGGTTGTGCAGCAGGCGGCCTGTGAATGCAAGCAGCATTTTCATCTGGTCTCTGCCTGGGCAGGCATCAGTGCGTGCCCGGGTATAAAAGGTTTTTACATCATGATGCCACTGCAAAAACATCTGTAATGCTGCGAATGCAAATGCATGCTGGTCTTCATAATCTGCAAACGGCGCCCCCGCCTGCTGAAAAGCCTGCTGTACAGCTTTGAAAGTCGCTGCCGGCACTTTTTTGTTCAGGACCACCCGGATCTGGGTATCAGGAGTGGCCATCAGCTTCTGTTTGGCTTCAAGGGCAGGTATCTGCCGGCTGTCAAGATAAAAACAGAGCTTGAGTTCATACACAAATCCAAAAACCATCTGAAGGATTTCAGATGCAGGCAGGCTGTTTTGTATTGAAACTTCAGTTATGATTTCACAGAGTGATGTCTGTCCATGCATGGTGCATTGTTCTGTAATACAGGACAAGACCGGGTCAGTGAGCTCTGCATCATCCATTGC
>CAYNHL010000182.1:0-5257 GCA_964397015.1 uncultured Desulfobacterales bacterium
GGGCGGAATCAACAACCGCCGCCCGGACAGGGCAGTCATAGCCTATACCAACCTGATCAGGCACTATTTCAAGCCATGCCGGCCCATCCTTCTCGGCGGTATCGAAGCCAGTCTAAGGCGTATAGCCCACTATGATTTCTGGTCCAACCGGATAAGAAGAAGCATTCTGTTCGATGCCAAAGCCGACTACCTGATCTCCGGCATGGCCCATAATTCCGTCGTCCACTTTGCTCAGGCCCTGAAAGACGGCACCCCTGTCACTGACATAAAGGGACTGGCCTATATTGCCCCTGCGCCCAGGTACACACAGATTCCGTCTTTTGAAAAGGTTTTGTCTGACCCGGACCGGTTCATCAACAGCTTTTCCCTGTTTTACCAAAATCAGGATCCTTTGACCGCCACTGGTTTATGTCAAAAACACAATGACCGCTACCTTGTGCTAAATCCCCCTGAACCCTGGCCGTCTCAATCTGAAATGGATGCTGTCTTTGATCTTGATTACGAACGGGACGTACATCCCTTTTACAGTAAAATGGGGCCAGTCAAAGCTCTTGATACCATAAGGTTTGCCATTCCCACACACCAGGGATGCTACGGCGAATGTCATTTCTGTGCCATAACCGTCCACCAGGGCCGTACAGTCCGGTGGCGCAGCGAAGATTCCATTGTCAAGGAGGCAGGGATCATCTCGAAGCTTCCCGGATTCAAGGGGTATATCCTTGATTTAGGAGGTCCTACAGCCAACATGTACGGGTTTGAATGCCGAAAAAAGCTGACCCTTGGAGCCTGTAACGACAAACGGTGCCTGTTTCCCCGCGTCTGCTCTTCTCTGGATGTCGATCACTCCAGGCAGCTGCGGCTTCTGGAGCGACTTCAAGCTGTTGAAGGGATAAAAAAAATATTTATTGCATCAGGTATCCGGCATGACCTGATAATGGCGGACAGGAAAAACGGGGCCGCCTACCTGGATAAAATCGTCCGGGACCATGTCAGCGGCCAGCTCAAGATTGCACCGGAACATACCCAGGAAACGGTGCTTGAATTAATGGGAAAAGCAGGGTCTGAATCCCTGGTTTCATTCAAACAGCAATTTGACGATTTGTCAAAAAAAGCGGGGAAAAAACAATTTCTCACCTACTATCTAATGGCGGCCCATCCGGGATGCACAGAATCCCACATGTCATCACTCAAGGCCTTCACCAGAAAACATCTTAAGATCAACCCGGCACAGGTCCAGATATTCACGCCCACACCATCGACATATTCCACTTTGATGTATTGTACCGGGAAGAATCCCTTTACAGGGAAAAAAGTATTCGTGGAAAAGGACCCTGCAAAAAAAGAACGTCAGAAAAAAATTGTCACGGCCAAAGCAAAGGCTGCTTCTCAAGCCGTAAAACCATAAGTTTCCATCAGCAGCTTTAAATTATCAAGAGCTGTTTGATCAATTTTTTCGAACTGGAACCCGGTGATCGTGTATTTGGGATTCGCATCTTTTTCAGCCCAGACAGCGGTTGCCGTAAAAACTGGATTGGCCGTGGCTGCAGGCAGATTGGCTTCCAGGTCTATTTCCAGCGAAAACAGGGGCCCGAGTTCAAGAGGGGCTTCGCTGAGAATGAGAAATCCGTCCAGGGAAATATCGGCCAGGTAACCGATAAACCTGCGTGGATTGAGGCCATACACCTTGACATATAAAAAAAGATGGCGCCGCTGTAAATGGCGTTTTTCCCGGCTATTCTCCATGGCCCGACCCGTTTTGGATGATCCCGTGTATCATTACGAGAGCATAAAAGATTTAAAAACATGCGTCAATACACCATTTAGTATTAAGTGCCGGATTTTTGAAAAAAGACGTTGACAAAAAAATAATTAAATGGTTTAACCATTTACAAAGTCATTCAATGGGAAGTCCCAAAAACAATGACATCGCATGACAGTTACAGGAGATACCATGACTGAACACAGAATAAACAAACATCCGGTACTTGAGATTGACACCAAAGACAGGATCTCTTTTTACTGGAACCGGGAAAAATTATCAGCAAAAAAAAATGAAATGATCGCTTCCGCCCTTTTTGCCAATGGCATAAGAATATTCGGCCACCACCACAAAGACGGCTCTGCACAGGGAATATTCTGCGCCAACGGCCAGTGCGCCAAATGCACTGTTATCGCAAACGGATTTCCGGTAAAGGCCTGCATGACACCTGTTGCCGAAAACATGTTTGTGCAGAGTCTCGAGGGCTTGCCGGCGCTTCCGGATGCAAGCGAAAAACCTCGTATCAGTGATATCGAGCATATCGAAACCGACGTGCTGATCATTGGAGGCGGCCCGGCCGGACTTTCAGCCGCCATTGAACTTGAAGCCCATGGAATTCCAGCGATCCTGGCAGATGACAAGGATTGCCTGGGCGGCAAACTTGTGCTGCAGACCCATAAATTTTTCGGTTCGGTTGAAGATTCCCACGCCGGCATGCGGGGTATGGATATCGGAGCCATGCTGGCCCGGCAGATCGAGGACAGCAGTCACATAGAGGTGTGGAAAAACAGCACTGCATTATATGTGTTTGATGATAAAAAGGTCGGAATTCTCAAAGACGGCACGTACAAACTGGTGACACCTAAAGTTATTTTAAACGCTGCCGGGGCTCGTGAAAAATTCCTGCGCTTCAAGGGCAACGCCCTGCCGGGCGTATATGGAGCCGGGGCCTTCCAGACCCTTGTCAACCGTGATCTTGTCAAACCCACTGAACGGCTTTTCATTGTCGGAGGCGGCAATGTAGGCATCATTGCCGGATATCACGCACTGCAGGCCGGAATCAACGTGGTGGGACTCGTGGAGGCCATGCCCCGTTGCGGTGGATATGCGGTCCATGAAGACAAACTCAGACGCCTTGGCGTTCCCATCTACACATCCCATTCCATTGTATCAGCAAACGGAAATGAGTCCGTGGAATCAGTGACCATTGCCCGGGTGGATGAAACATTCACGGTTATCGAGGGTACCAGTAAAACTTTTGCCTGTGACACCATTTTGATCGCAGTGGGCCTGGAATCGGTATCCGAATTCACCATCGAAGCCGAAAGTGCAGGTATACCAGTATTTGCAGCAGGCGATGCCGCTGAAATCGCAGAAGCCTCTTCTGCCATGTTCAACGGCAGGATTGCCGGGCTGAAAATAGTCAAGGAATTTAACCCCAAAGCCTCGGATATTCCCCAGGCCTGGTATGAAAAAGCACAGATACTCAAATCCCATCCGGGAGACCCCCAGGCCCTCGAATCCCATGCAGCGGACCAGGGAATTTTTCCAGTCATTCACTGCAAACAGGAAATACCCTGCAATCCATGCTCCACGGTCTGCCCGGAAAAAGCCATCACCATGCAGGGAGACCCCATCAAGGGACGGCCGAAATTCGACGGAGAATGCAAAGGCTGCATGAAGTGCCTGGCAATATGCCCCGGTCTGGCCATCACCCTTGTGGATTTCAGGAAAGATAAAGCCCTTCCCACGGTTTTTCTACCCTATGAAATTTACAATTACCCGGTTGAAAAAGGTGACCTGATTGACTGCGTGGATGTGGACGGTTTGCATCTGGGCCGATTCGAGGCCCTGGGCGCCAAAGCCACCAAAGACAGTAACCGGACCCAGATTGTCAGGATCAAGGCACCTGGAGACATTGCAAGGAAAATTGCGGGATTTACAGTCCAGAAAAAGGAAATCACCCTGCCGGTAACCGAAAAAATTCCCCTTGACCACATCCGTGATGATGAAATCATATGCCTGTGTGAAATGGTGACTGCCGGACAGATCAGGGACCTGGTCAAAAAAGGGGTAACCGACATGAACCAGATCAAGGCCCTGACCAGGGCCGGCATGGGTCCATGCGGCTATAAAACATGTGAAAACCTGATGAAACAGATTTTCAGGGCTGAAAAAGTAGCCATGGAGGACATGGTACTCAATACCCGCCGCCCGCTTTTTGTGGAAGTGCCGCTGGGTAAATTTGCAAATGGAGGTCAGAAATGAATACATATGATGTCATTATCATCGGCGCCGGTTCCGTCGGAGTACCTGCAGCCCTGAGCCTGGCACGGGAAAATGTATCAGTCCTGGTCATCGATGCCCTGGCATCCCCGGGCCAGGGCCAGAATAAAAAAGCGATCGGCGGTATCAGGGCAACCCATTCCGACAAGGGAAAAATTGCCGTCTGCCTGAGAAGTATTGAAATTTTTTCCACCTGGGAAGCCGAATATGGCGATCCCATCGGATGGATTGCCAACGGATACTCATTTCCGGCATATACAGAAAATGATGAGCGCAAACTAAAGGATCTTATGAAAATTCAAAAATCCTTTAATTTGAATATCGACTGGCTGTCCCCTGAAGCTTATTGTGAAATTGTTCCGGGGATCAACACTCAAAACCTCAGGGGAGCGACCTTTTCACCAGAAGATGGCAGTGCTTCCCCATTGCTGGCCATCAATGCCTTTTATTTCAAAAGCCTGTCACATGGAGCCAGCTACCGGTTCAACGAAAAAGTGACTGCCATCACCCGGAAAAATCCGGGCGAATTCACGGTTCAAACGGACAGGGGGACCTATGTCTGCAACAAGATCATTAATGCCGCAGGCAACCATGCCCGTGCCATCGGAGCAATGGTGGAACTTGACCTTCCTGTTACACCGGACAGTCACGAAGGAGCTGTCACCGAACCGGTAAAACGTTTTTTCGGTCCCATGATAGTTGATCTGCGGCCTTCCCGGGACCCGGCCACAGAGGATTCAGCCAATTATTATTTCTACCAGAACGATGAAGGTCATGTCATTTTCTGTTTGACACCCAAATACCTGAAAATCGGCACCGACAGTGAAGCCACTTCGATTTTCCTGCCCCAGGTGGCAAAAAGAATGGTAACCTTGTTCCCCAAACTTGCCAACATAAAGGTGCGGCGTACCTGGCGGGGGCAATACCCCATGACACCGGATGGATTCCCCATTGTAGGTGCGACGAAAGAAGATCCTGACTTCATCAATGCCGTCGGCATGTGCGGCCAGGGATACATGCTTGGTCCTGGACTCGGAGAGCTGTTGACACGGATTGTCACCAGCAGCCTGACCGGTGAGGACAGGGAAGTATTGGTCCATTTTGACCTGTACCGGGATTTTTCCGGTACAGAACAGTTCAAATAATAATACGGATACTCCAAAATGTTTAAAAAAGCCAGGCAGAACAGGGTGTTTCAGGACGTGGTCGAGC
>CAYNHL010000183.1:0-5126 GCA_964397015.1 uncultured Desulfobacterales bacterium
CATTGTGTTTGAATAATTATTAGGACAGCTCAATGAATACGGATAAATCATTCCAGTTTTTAAAATTAAGGAAAATTATTTCCGAAAATGCTGAATATTGAATTCCGCTCTCGCATTTACAGGTAAAAAAAGTCAAATTTACCTTTTTATTTCTTTGATTTTCCATTATTATCAGGTGGCCGATTCTCGCAGGTTCTTTATTGAAAAATCGGTAATTATTATCTAAAAAAAGGTGGCCTCATGCTGATTCGACTGGCCTGTGCAATCAAGGAAAAGAAAATCCAGGCCGCACTGGACCGGCAATTGTCGGAACAGGACGTCCAGGTAAAGTTTTTTGAACCCCGGAACACGTCATGGCAGGATCTGGTCAGAAGCTGTGCCGATGTGATAGTCGTTTCCAAATCCGTGATTCCAGAGCCTATAGAAGCCAGTGTCGCTATCCTCAACAGGCTGCCGGAAAAGCCTGTAACAGTTATTCTCCATGACCGGGAATCTTCCCAGGAGCATGCCAATCTTCTGGCGCTCGGAGCGGACATGGTTCTGTATTCAGGTATTTCTCCGAACAGCATGACAGAAGCCATCACAAGCACCCTTGATTCACGCAGGCAGTTTTACGGTGCTGACCGGTATGATCAACGGGGACGGTTTCAGCCCAGGCTCAATGATTTTGTCTCCAACAGCCGGCACATGCAGATGTTTTATGAAGAATTGCGCCATGTGGTGACCAGTGATGCCAGTATTCTTCTGCTGGGTGAAACCGGGGTGGGCAAGGAACACTTGTCCAAAGCCATTCACGCGGAAAGCCACCGGTCTGCCGGACCGTTCATCGCCATAAACATGGCCGCCATTCCTGAAGCTCTCATGGAAAGTGAATTGTTCGGGCACGAGCAGGGTGCCTTTACAGGAGCGATCCGGTCCAGGCGGGGAGCTTTTGAGCTGGCCCACGGGGGGACCCTGTTCCTGGATGAAATAGGAGATATGCCTTTGACCATGCAGTCCAAGCTTTTAAGGGTACTGCAGGATTTCGAGTTCACCCCTGTCGGTGGTGAAAAGCCGGTCTGGGTGGATGCCCGGGTCATTGCCGCTACCAACAGGGACCTGGATAAAGAGATTCAAAAGGGCAATTTCCGGCCTGATCTGTATTACAGGCTCTCCGTTATAACCCTGACCCTCCCTCCTCTGAGATATCGAAAAGAGGATATTCCATTCTTGGCCAATCATTTTTTAAACATTTACAGGGAAAAGATCGGCAGGGAAATCGACCAGTTTACAAAAGAGGCCATGGATGCACTGTGTTCATATGCCTGGCCGGGGAATATCCGGGAGTTGATGAATGTCATCGAGCGTGCTGTTTTGTTGTGTACAACAGGTGTTGTTTCAACGGAATTTCTTCCCCATAATGTCCAGATGACAAGGACCGGCATGCCGATCCTGCCGGATTTCAAATCCATGATCCAGCATGACTGGCATGAAAAGCCTCTGGCCCAGGTCCGGCAGGAGGTGCTGGATCATGTTGAAAAGGCTTACCTCGAGATTGTGCTGGAAAAGACCCGTGGCCGGGTTGGACTTGCCGCAAAAACAGCGGGTATCCACCCAAGGAGCCTGTACACCCGGATGAAAAAGCTGGGTCTTGACAAAGCCCGGTTCAAAAAGAAGCAATGAAGGCATACGGGCAGTCAGGGGACTGTTCTGAAATCATTTTAGGATGGTTCCGGCCGGTTACTGAAAAAAACATTGTGAATTCAAACCAGGACTTTAGGTAAGGTTATGAGAATAGAGCGGATGATTGCAATTATGGTATTGCTGCTCAGCCGGAGGCGGGTAACGGCAAGGGAGCTGTCGGAACGGTTTGAAGTCAGCCTGCGGACGGTGTACCGGGACATGGAGGCTCTCAATCTTGCCGGGATCCCGGTGATCTCGAACCAGGGAACCGGCGGGGGATATGAAATTCCGGACAACTACAGGCTGAGCCGGCAGTACCTTAGCACGTCGGATATGAAATCCATTCTTGCGGCTATCAGGGGAGTCAATGCAGCCCTCGATGACAGGGAGCTGGAACTGGTCCATGAAAAAATCCAGGCATTGCTGCCGGTCAGTGAAGGTATCGTCCCTGCTGTAGACGATGAATACATTGTGTTCGATCCCATGGGATGGGACCGATCCGGACGAATTGCCGGAAAAATACAGGCTCTTTACGATGCAGCCAGGAAGAGAAAAATAGTTTCAATCAGGTATGTGGACAGTGGCGGAAAAGAATCCGTAAGGCATATGGAGCCCATGACCGTTATCCAGAAAGGCTTTTCCTGGTATGTTCACGGTTATTGCCTGAAGCGCAAGGCGTTCAGGCTGTTCAAGCTCAAGAGGATCCGGCAGCTCGAGGTGGAAAAGAGCTCTTTTTGCCGCCGGTCGGGCAGTTACCTGAAATCGAATAAATTAAATCAGGAGGCGGGTGACACGATAACGGTAGTTATAAAATTTGCCTCACAGCTTCGGCACGTGGTGGAGGAATATTTTGATGAAGCCAGTGTTGAAGCATCGTCAAATGACAGTTTGACCGTTAGGATCGATCTGCCTTATGGAGAGTGGCTTGTCGGCATGATCCTGGCGTATGGCGAGCGTGTGGAGGTGATTTCTCCTGAATTTCTCAGGGATGAAATCAGGACCTGTCTTGAAAAAACTTTAAAAAAATATAATACGGTGCAAACCTGACATAACGGTGTCAAAGGGATCTGTTATCTTGACTCTTCAAAGCGTTAAACAAGACAAACCCGGAAAGTTGAACAACAATTAAAAACAGGAGATCCTTGAAAATGAGAACCGTTGTCGAAGACAAAAACCTGGTTGCAAAGTGCGGGCTTTACTGCGGAGCGTGTCCGCGTTACCTGAAGGAAAAATGTGACGGGTGTGCCGCCAATCAAAAGGCATCATGGTGCAGCCTGCGCACCTGCTGCATGGATAAAGAAATACCTTCCTGCGCCGACTGCAGTGACTTTGACGATGTGATGCAGTGCCGAAAGTACAATAGCCTGATGGCCAAGATTTTCGGATTCATATTCAATTCAGACCGCCAGGCCTGCATCGGCAGAATCAGGGAAACAGGCTATGACAAATTTGTGCACGACATGGCAGCCAGCAGTAAAATGACTGTCAGGCGAAGATGACGACCTGTTTGTCCTGGTTTCCCTGTCAGGTATTTTTCTTGAGCTCTTTTTTCAGTACCGCGGCATGGACATCGGCGGCCATGTGGACCGGACTCTTGCTGTAGATCGGGTCCCAGGCCGCGGGGTTGGCCGTGCAGCAGAACTGGACTTCAAGACCGAACCTTGTAAGCGCCTCTTCAACGGGCAGTCCCTTGATTTTGTGCGCAGCAGTCCACGTGGCTCCGCAGGGTGCGCCTTTAATGACATCCACCTGCCGTATGACACCGTTGTCGTGGTCAACTCTTATTTTCGGTGCACCGAACATGACTCCGTAATCCCCAAGACAGTCCTGCCTTGAAAGGGAACATCATGTCGGAGGGCATATGGCGTTTCCGGTGGTGATTTTCTTGCCTGACATGATAACCGGAATATCCAGTTTTTTGCACAATTGCGCCAGCTCTGCAGACAGATCATGGTGTTTTAGAAAATCAAGCACCAGGTCTGCCTCGATTTTACCGGGCAGATACCCGGTAGCGTCATCGATGATTTCAGGCAGGGCTTTGTCAATATCATGGGTTTTTATTGAAAACAGGCCCTTGCCGTATTTCATGATCCCGTCGATCTTGCTCTGGCCGGAACCATTCTGTTGAAAGACAATTATTGTCTGCATGTTAAAATCCCAGGTCCTCGTTGATCAGAACAATTTTGATGCGTTTTTTGACAAAGCATTTTTCCGTAATGGTCCAGGTGTTGCAGATCCTGTCCGGGCTGCTGCAGTCCTGGCAGAATCCGGTTTCCCGGCACGGGGTTTTTTTGTCAAGGTTGATGGTGTTGACAGGTGCTGCATAGTTCTTGATCCTGAACATGGCATCTTCCAGGTCTGCGCACAGTTTGTTACGTCCCACGAACAGCAGGACATATTTCGGGCCCCAGGTGATGGCTGCCACCCGGTTGCCTATCATGTCGAGGTTTACCAGGTGCCCGGCCTCAGTGACGGCATTTGTCCCGGTGATAAAAAGATCTACCATCAAAGAACGCCGTCTCAAATCCATCATCTCCTCAAATGACAATGATTTGTCAAAGGTGTTGAGCACCTCTATATCCGGTGAGTCCTTGAGTTCATGAAACAGGCCCGTGGATACAAAGGACATGGAACCGCCCCAGGAAACCGATTTGATGCCAAGGGGCGGGATGATTGTTTCAAGTGCAGTCTTTTTGGCTTCTTCTTTGGAAGCTGCAATAAATACTTCGAAGTTGTTTTTTTCAAAATTGGTTTTCACGGCTTCAAGCCGTTTGTTCCAGTAGGTGTCAACAGGGTTTTTCATTCGGGTTATGCTCCTTTTCAAGATGATTAAAGACAGTGTCTGTCTTGATAATATACCGGTAAAAACAGTGGTTATGCAATGATTTATTTATTTTGCTCTCAACTTGCAAGGCAAAGAAACCAAAAGCCGGGTTGCAGCATTACTTTGTCACGGTCCGGGACATAATAATATCACCGGTGGCCACGGCTACCAGGTGGATTTCATTTTCCTCCAGGACGCCATAGGTGGCAATGCCGCTGCGGGGCACGGTGATGGACCCCGGGTTGAAGAAAACCGTACGTTCCTTTTTTTCAAGAACAGCATGGTGGCTGTGTCCCTGGATGACCAGGCGGGCATGGGCCGGCACTTCAATGTCATGGCGGTGGCCGTGATGCATGAAAACCGGCAGGTTATTGAACCTGAACTCGAGAGAATGGGCTGCTCCGGGGTAAAAATTTGCGTTGTCACAATTGCCCCAGACATAAAAAAAGGGCCTGGAAAACTTTGCAAGCGCCTTTTTTATGCTTTCGGGTGAATAATCTGGATCGGAATAATTACCGTATATAGTGTCAAACAGGTCTCCGGCAATGGCCAGGCCGTCGGTTTTTCCGACGAGGCTTTCGAGAAAAATCCAGGAGCTCAGGCTGCCGTGGATATCAGCGGATATAATCAGGCGGTTCAT
>CAYNHL010000184.1:0-5107 GCA_964397015.1 uncultured Desulfobacterales bacterium
GGTAACCCCGTTTTCCAAAAAGGCCTATTAAATTTCGGAGATTGATTGATGACAACCGGCAAGCTGGCAGAAACCATAGATTATCGTCTGAACATTGCTTCAGTTGCACAATCGATAGCCTCTCTGCAAAGGGAGAACGGGGATATCCCCTGGCATGCAAATGGAAAAACCGATCCCTGGGATCTGGTGGAATCCATAATGGGCCTGAATATCGGAGGATACGACAAAGAGGCCCGAAAGGCATTCGACTGGCTGTCGCGTCTCCAGAACCCTGATGGCTCATGGTACTCGTCTTACCAGGACGGCCTTCCTCTGGACCGGACCCGTGAATCCCACATGGCGGCATACATGGCCGTGGGACTTCTGCATACGTGGTTGATTACAAAAGACACGCCATTTTTGGAAAAACAGTGGCCGGTCATGGCTTCGGGTATGGATTTCGCCCTTAGCCTGCAGACATCCGGCGGCGAAATTTTTTGGGCAAAAAGCCCGGAAGGCATTGTGGATCCCATGTCGCTGCTATCCGGGTCAAGTTCGATTTACCTGAGCCTGAAATGCGGTCTAAGCCTGGCAAAAATTCTGGGTAAAACACGACCGGACTGGAATGCAGCTTTTGAACGGCTTCAATATTCCCTGCAGCACAATATACAGCGTTACAACATATCCAAATCAAGGTATTCCATGTACTGGTTCTATCCGGTATTGTGCGGCGCCATTACCGGGACACAGGGTATACAGCGGATTGAGCGTTCATGGGGGAAATATGTGATCGAGGGCCAGGGTGCAAGGTGTGTTTCGGACAACCCCTGGGTGACCATTGCTGAAACATCGGAACTGGTGCTGGCCCTGGCGGCCCTGGGAAAGACAAAAAAAGCCAGGATCGTTTTCTCCTGGATCATTGACAGGGTATATGACGATGACACATTCTGGTGTGGATACACCTATCCGGATATGGTTGTATGGCCTGAGGAAAAAATATCCTGGACAAACGCGGTGGCTTTGATGGCAGCAGATGCCCTGTACGACATAACGGCCGCGTCCGGCCTTTTCAGTCACGATGCCTGGGACGGATGCATTTTCAAGGAACTGGTCAGTTGATAAAGGATTTTCGGCCCTATTATATCAAAAAACTCTGGTACAGGTTCCAGGCCCTGTATGTCAGGCATTATCTCTCTCCCCAGCTGACAAGCCTGGGCAGCCACTCTTTTATAATCAAGCCGTGGCACGTGGAAGTGTTTGGAGCGCCTGTGCGGATAGGCGATCATATTTCCCTGATTGCCAGCCCGGATAAAAAAATCAGGCTGACCGTATGGTCCCAAAAGGCCAGTCCACCTGGCATAACCATAGGAGACCATGTGCTGATTTCACCAGGCGTCAGGATCAGTGCGGCCAACAGTATAACGATTGCCGATTCGTGCATGCTGGCAAGTCACGTTTATATTACGGACTCTGACTGGCACGGGATTTATGACCGCAGCCTTGCGCCGGATGTTTCAAGCCGGGTCGTTCTGGAAGAAAACGTCTGGATTGGAGATTCCGCCATTGTCTGCAAGGGGGTGATAATTGGAAAAAATAGTATTGTAGGGGCAGGTTCAGTGGTGACTGCCGATATCCCGGCCAATACCATCGCTGCCGGAAACCCGGCAAAAGTGGTCAGGCACCTGGACCCGGACCGTGAAATCATTACCAGAAAGAAGCGGTTTTCAGATATTTCAAAAATGACAGCCGGACTTGAATCAGCAGAAAAAGAACTGCTTCAGGGCAACACCCTTTCCGGGTGGCTGCGCCATATGTTTTTCCCCCAAAGAAACTGACCGCAAGCCTTTTGCGGCATAATGAAAAAGCCTTTTACAAGCGTTTTATTTTCACATATAGTATAGTCCTGTCTTGGAACCTAATATGCCGGAGCGGGATACTTTAAGATGCTGCCTTTTCTTTTCAGCCCCATTGAAATCGGACCCATGGCGATAAAAAACAGGCTGATGATGTCTGCCATGAGCATTAATTTTGGCGTGGACGAAAGATGCCATGTAACTGATCAGCTTATTGAATATTTTGTCTGCAGGGCAAAGGGCCAGGTGGGCATGATGCTTGTCGGCGGCGGCAGTGTCCATCCGGGAGGCCAGGAGCTCCCGGATCTCCCGCAGGTTTATGATGACAGCTGCATCCCCGGCTTGAAAAGGATGACAGATGCCGTCAGGCCCTTCGATGTGAGGTTCGGTGTCCAGTTGATGCACGGCGGGCGGCAGTCCTACCTGCCGTCAAAGGTTGCACCGTCAGCCATTCCGGCCCCGGCAGTCGTGAAAGGTGATGTCCGGGCGCTTACGATAGAGGAGATAAAAGAACTGGTTTCCTGTTTCGGAGATGCCGCAAGGCGGTGCCAGGAGGCTGGATTCGATTTTGTTGAGCTGCACGGAGCCCATGGCTATCTGATCAACCAGTTTTTGTCTCCCAATGCCAATGTCCGGACGGATGAATACGGGGGGAGTTTTGAAAACCGTACCCGGTTCCTTTTTGAAATCCTGGCCGATATCCAGGCCAAAACCGGCCCCGGGTTTCCGGTAGGAATACGGATCAACGGGAACGACTATATTGAAAACGGATGGGAACCTGCCGATGCCGTCCGCCTGGCTCCCGAACTCGAAGCGGCCGGCGCGGCTTACCTGCATGTTTCCGGCGGGGTGTACGGATCTTCCGAGCTGACCATCCCCTCCATGTATACGCCACACGGATGCTTTGTCCAACTGGCCGCGGCCGTAAGGCCCCATGTGAAAATACCGGTGATCACCGTTGGCCGTATCAAGGACCCTGTTCATGCAGATTCCATCATAAAGGAGGGCCATGCCGACATGGTGGCCCTTGGAAGGTCATTGCTGGCGGATCCTGATTATCCGGCAAAAGCCGCCCGCGGGGAGTATTCACGGATCCGGCCGTGTATAGGGTGCTGTCTTGGGTGTATACATGCTGTTTTGGCCAAGGAACCCGGTTCCTGCGTGGTGAATCCTGACGTGGGGCGCGAATACCAGCTGCGGCCTTCAAAGCCTGCGACCCTGCCGCAGACAATCCTGGTGGCAGGAGGCGGGCCCGCAGGCCTGGCAGCGGCACATTTTTTCGCCGGCCGGGGCCACCGGGTGACGGTGTGTGAAAAAACCTCTGTAGCCGGCGGTCTGCTCTCCCTGGCAGCCAGAGCACCGGGCCGCGGCGAGCTCGAGGATATCCTATCCTATTTCAGGGCCGGGATTGAAAGGATGGGGGTACAGGTCCTTTATGAGACTCCGCTCTCTTTGGAGCTTATCCGCAGGATCATGCCGGACAAGGTGATACTGGCTACAGGTTCCATGCCGGACATGCCGGTTGTCAAAGGATTGTTCAAAACCGGGATGACTCTGGCGACCTGCGTGGACATATTGTCAGGAACGGTTGAAGCAGGTGAGCGCGTGATGGTGCTGGGCGGCGGTATGACCGGGCTGATCGTGGCAGATTTCCTGGCTGACCGGGGCGCGAAAGTGGTGGTTCTCAACCGGAAAACCGGTTTTGCACCCGAGATGTCATCCAATGACAGGTATTATCTTCGGGAGCGTCTGAAGCACAACGGGGTTGAACTTTACAAGGAGGTGTCCATTCAGTCTTTTTCAAAGGATGGGGCACAAATCAGGATAAAAGGCATTCCCCGGACACTGTCAGGCTTCGATACCGTGGTCATCAGCGAGAAACACCTGTCCATCACCCAGGCAAAAGGTCTTCAAAAACAGGCTCAGGTTCCCTTTTTTCTGATCGGGGATGCAAAATCACCGCGGCACCTGATGTATTGTATCAGCGAGGCAAAAGAGATAGAAACCGATTGAATCGATAAGGATGTGCTTATGACAATGAAAGATATTCATGACAATGCCAGGAAATTGATGACCGGATTCTGCCGGGTATGCAAAGAATGCAACGGCGTGGCCTGTGCAGGGGAGGTCCCGGGAATGGGTGGCCTGGGTACGGGTTCTTCTTTCAGGGCAAACCTGTCCGCCTTGAAATCTCTCAGGTTCAACATGCGGCTGATTCATGACGTGACCGAACCTGATACCCGCCTGAAACTGCTGGGAAAAGACCTGGCCATGCCGGTTCTGGCTGCTCCTATAGGGGGTGTTTCATTCAATATGGGTGGAAAAGTATCAGAAGAGGATTATATCAAATCCGTGATTAACGGCTGCCTGGACAAAGGGACCCTGGGGTGTACCGGGGACGGGGTACCGGATTTTATCCATGAAACAGGCCTGGCGGTCATCCGGGAGGCAGGGGGACAGGGAATCCCATTTATAAAACCCTGGGCAGATGACGAACTGTACGAAAAACTGGAAAAGGTACGGCAGAGTGGGGCGGACCTGGTGGGGATGGATATCGATGCCGCCGGGCTCGTAACCTTAAGGAAAATGGGCCGGCCTGTTTTTCCAAGATCTGTGGAGAAGCTGGGCAGGATCGTTGCCGATGCTAAAATGGCCTTTATTCTCAAGGGCATAATGACTCCCCTGGATGCCGAGATGGCAGTCGATGCAGGCGTTGCTGCTATCGTGGTGTCCAATCACGGCGGGCGGGTCCTTGACGATATGCCGGGGGCCGCCAGTGTGCTTTCCCCGATAGTCAGGGCCGTGAACCGGCGGGCAGCCGTCCTTGTGGACGGCGGGATCCGTAACGGCGGCGACGTGCTCAAACTGCTGGCGCTCGGGGCTGACGCCGTCATGATCGGACGTCCTGTTGCCGTGGCAGCAACAGGTGGTTTCAGGCAGGGTGTGGGCGAGTACCTGGACATGATCAGGGCCCAGATGGTCCAGGCCATGGTCCTGACCGGTACAGCCGGAGTTTCAGATGTGGATGCGGCGATTTTGAACGGATATGAAAACGGGCAGGCAGGACATGAGTGACAGGCCCACATACGAGGAGCTTGAATTCCATATCCAGGAACTCAAACACGAACTTTGCCGGGTCAGGGATTCGGAGGAGCGGCTTCGCCTGGCCCTTGACGCTGTAAATGACGGGATATTTGATTTTGACCTGGCCCGGAATACCACCTATTTCAGCCCGCGGTACTATACCATGCTCGGATATGAACCATATGAACTTC
>CAYNHL010000185.1:0-5094 GCA_964397015.1 uncultured Desulfobacterales bacterium
GTGTATCCTGGATCTTTTCTACATATCTGTTTTCTGTGAAATACAGGATTCACCTGATTTAAGCCTGATAGAAAACATAAGAAAATAAAAGAAATTTACAGCTTCAGGAGGAAATAAATGACAACAAAACAGGAAATTGAAAATGAATTGAAACAATCACTGGAAAATTACAAAGATAAAGTCAGCGAACTTGAAAACAAATTTATTGCAGAAAAAAAACAGACAGATCCGGAAAACCATAAAATACGTGCTGAAAAAATCAACAATCTGAAAACCGCACTGCAGGATATGGAAAAAGAGCTTTATGCATTGCAGCGCACTGACCGGCAGGACACCATTGACAAGGTAAAAGATGCCATGAGGTCAACGATGGGAAATATTGATGAAGAATTCAGATCTTCTCTGGCGTATTTTCATTGATATGTAATATCATATCCGGGTCATCATCTTTACAAGGTCCTGGCAGCTGTATGTATTGATGACATCTGCAGCTTCCAGCCAGCCGCGTCTTGCCTGGTCAATGCCCAGCCTAAGGTGTGACAGGCCGCCCGTATCATGAGCATCGCTTGAAACGGCAATTTTGACATCCATGTCCCGGGCCAGCCTGCAGGCATCATCGCTCAAATCCAGGCGGTCCGGCTGGGCATTGAGCTCCAGAAAACAGCCATTCTCTTTTGCAGCGGCTATCACTTTTTCCAGATCCACTGCATAGGGCTTGCGCCGGTTGATAAGACGGCCGGTGGGATGGCCCAGGATATTGAAAAAGGGGTTTTCCATGGCCTTGATAATACGCTCGGTCTGTTTTTTTTGCGACAGGTTATGGGGAAAATGAATGGAGCAGACCCTTAAATCCAGTTTTTTTAACACATCATCTGGAAAATCAAGACTCCCGTCTTCCAGTATATCCACTTCGATGCCCTTGAGTACCCGAAAATCATCAAGGTTGTCATTGAGCCGGTCGATTTTTTCAATCTGTTTTTCCAGCCGGTCGATATCCATGCCGTTGGCAATGCGTACCTGTCGGGAATGGTCTGTAATTGCAAGATAGTTGTATCCCATATCCTGAGCGGACTGCACCATTTCTTCAAGACCTGCCAGGCCATCGGTTTCACTGGTATGGACATGAAGATCTCCCCGGATATCATGTAATTGGATCAGCCGGGGCAGCCGGTTTTGTCCGGCCGCTTCAATTTCACCGGTATTTTCCCTGAGTTCAGGTACGACAAAGGCCAGGCCCAGGACCTCATAGATCTGTTTTTCATGGGAGACGGTGATCTGTTTTTTCCCTTTGAACATGCCGTATTCATTGATTTTGATGTCCTTTTTCACGGCCATTTTGCGAAGGGCGATATTATGGGCTTTAGATCCCGTGAAATGATGGAGTCCCGCTGTATAGGCATAAGGGGCAAGTACCCGCAGATCCACATGAAGACCGGATGTGAGCACCGCCCGACAGAGAGTTGGGCCTCTGGAAATAATTTTTTTTATATCTTCATACCGGGTGAAATGTTCTATCACCTCTTCGGGTGTTTCACTGCAGATCAAAAGATCCAGGTCCCCCACGGTTTCTCTGCGCCTCCTGAAACTGCCGGCAAGCTTTATTTGGTCAATGTTCCGGGCCTTTTTCATATGGGTCAGCAAAGGCGCAGCCCGTTCTTCGGCTTCAGATAATAATATTCGCCCTGATTCGGATGCCATCTGTTCTATGCCTTTTAAAACAGAGTGTTCGATTTTTTCCCCAAAGCCTTGCAGGGTGCGTATTTTTTTAGCCCGGGCAGCCGCTTTGAGTTCTTCTATGGTGGAAATGCCCAGTTCCTGATACAGTTGTTTTACCCGTTTGGGGCCCAGGTGTTCAATATCCATCAAACGGGGCAGTTCTTCGGGCAGCCGGGCCTGTATTTTTGCAAGCTGAGTAAAGGTTCCTTTGGAAACAATCTGCTTTATCTTGTCTGAAATATCCCGGCCGATGCCAGGGAGCTCTGTGAGATCCTCTTTTTGTCCGATCATATCAGCCACTTGACGGGCCAGGCCCCTGACACTGCGGGCTGCATTGCGATAAGCCCTGGCCCTGAAGGGATTGGCACCTTCAATTTCCAGCAGGTCGGCCATGTGTTCGAGCTGATTTGCTATATCAGTGTTTTGTGCCGGCATAAACTGGTTACATCCTTTACTGTATCAATGACAGGCATTCAGATCTGAAACTTTCTTGTATTCCCGACTGTCATATCATACAGATGTTCCTTGAATCCCAGTTTAAAAGTGTTTTTCGGGCTGCACAAAAGTGTAACCTGGCACATTTCCTGGGTTGCTTCAAAAGCCAGGGTGCTGCCCCTGTATCGTACCTGCATTTCCAGTTTTTCAAGTACTTCGGGCAGTTCCGGGTTGACCCATAGAATATTATCCCGGGTTCGTATACCCATGTAGGCTTCCTGTAGAATATTCACTGATCCGGCCATGGCGCCAAGATGAATACCTTCCTGGGTGGTTCCTCCCTGGATATCATCTATGTCGCTTTGAAGGGCCTTTAAAAATAAATTCCAGGACCGTTTCCGGTCCGACCTGGCCAGCACCCAGGAATGGACCACCCAGCTCAAAGAAGAGCCATAGGTGGTACGATTGACATAATAATCTATATTTCTGGGGATCGTTTCATATTCAAAAGTATAATTCAATTGTTTGAACAGGGTCTTTAATTCAGGAGCGGAAAACAGGTAAAACAGCATGAGTACATCTGCCTGCTTGGTTATCTTGTAATTGTTGGGACTGTCTCCCTCGGCTTCAAGTATGCGGTCCATGCGCTGGATATTGGGATATTTTTCCCTGTATTTATCCCAGTCCAGCTCCTTGAGATGTTCGTAATGTTCAAACTGGCTGATGATGTTGTCGTCATGAAAGATGATCCGCATTTTACGGCTGATATCCCACCACAGATCTGTTTCGGATTTTGTGATGTGCATGGTTTCATTGAGCTCATCAACCCGGTCCGCGGGCAGAATTTCCAGAAGATGCAAAGCCTGGGTCAATACCCAGGTCGCCATGACATTGGTATAGGCATTGTTATCCAGCCCTGGTTCATCCGCATCCGGGTAAGCATCATGGTATTCATCCGGCCCCATCACCTTGAGAATCTCGTAACGGTCAAGATCTTTGTTATAGGTGGCAATGCTTTCCCAGAACCGGGCCATTTCAAGCAGCATCTCTGCACCATACTCAGACATGAACTGCATGTCCCCCGTGGATTCATAATATTTCCAGATATTGAATGCAATTGCTGAATTTACATGTTTCTGGAAATGGGAATTATCCGGAATCCACCGTCCTGATTTGGGATTGAGGTGCATTGTCTGGGTTTCTTCCCTGCCGCTGCTGCCGCTCTGCCAGGGGAACATGGCACCCTTGTGTCCTGCCGCCCTGGCAGCGGCCCTGGCCGTATCGAGCCGGCGGTACCGGTACAGCAGAAGAGATCGGGTGATTTCCGGATGCTGCAGCGTAATAAAAGGGTAAATATACAGTTCATCCCAGAAAATATGCCCCCGGTAGGCTTCTCCATGCCAGCCCCTGGCAGGTACTCCCACATCCAGGTTAACGGTCTGTTTTGAGGTGGTCTGCAGTAGATGAAAGATATGCAGTCTGACCACCATTTCCGGATGGGGGTCAGGCCGTTTTTTCCTGCGGTCGGTCATTTTAATGTCGGACCGCTCCCACAATTGTTTCCAGGCCAGTTTATGTGCCGAAAGCATGTCATCGAAGCCGGGGGCACGTTTGATTCTTGCCCTGGCGGCCAGGCCGCATTCAGAAATGGCAATGTCACGGGAAGTGTGGACCAGAACGGTTTTTTCTACCACGATGGTTTCTTTCTGCTTGATATCCACGGTAAAGCGTTTACCGATATATCCATTATCATTAATCAACTCCGGCTCAAGTTCCAGGGCATTGCCTTTCTTGGTTATCAGGGTTCTTGCAGCCATGGCTACCCGCAGTTCAGACTGAACGGTCTGCACTTTGAGATACAGCGGTCTGTCTTGAATGCATTCACTTTCCAGAACCTCGAGGTGCTGGCTGTTGAGTTCGCGGTACCTTTTTACCCCCTGGTTTTTGACTGTTCCGTCAATGGCGGATTCCACTTCAAGATCCCCGGTGTGGTTTTCACTGGTCAATGATACCCGCATTGCAGCCGTGTGGCGGTCTCCCATATGTATAAAGCGCTGTTCTTCCATCCTGATCCGGCGCTCCTGTTCGTCCTCAAAAACGACAATATGCGTGAGGACACCTTTTTTCATATCAAGTTCCTGGTAATAGGATCGGATGGTCTCGGTTTCAGGGGAGATCCACTGGCCGCCAGTGAAACGAAATTTGAGACACAGCCAGTTGGGCATGTTGACAAGGTCTTCATTTTCGATTTCCTTGCCGGCAATGACGGTTGTAAGCCGGTTGTATCCCCCGGCAAGATAGGTGCCTGGATAATGGATGTCGCCGGCAGACACCTGGGCACTTGCCCCCCGGGTGGCGAAATAACCGTTTCCCAGAGTACAAAGGGCTTCTCGAAGGCCCTGTCTTTGCGGTTTATAATTATTGTGGGTTAAGTTCCAGACAGTCATATTATTTTTCCTTTTTATCAAACAAATTTTTTAAAAACAGGGCTGTTTTTTGGGTGTCTTCAAGGACAAAATCAGCTGATGTCGGGTGAGAACTTCCCTTGACAACAATACTGGTGCCTATGGCTTTCAGGCTTTCAAATGCATCCTCGTCCGTAATGTCATCTCCAAGATACATGGGATAATAGTTATTGCGGTCCAGCTTGAGTTTTTCCATAAGCCATACCAGGGCTTTGCCTTTGTGCCAGTCAATATCGGGCTGCAGTTCAAACACTTTTTTCCCCTCGGTGATGCGCAGTTCTGGGTGCCTGTCCCGTACCTGGAGAACCATTTGTTTGACTGATCGTGCTAAAGTCTGGTCAACGTTCCGGTAATGGATGGCAATGGAAAATTTTTTTCGTTCAATGGCAGCGCCTTTTATGTCTGCCAGCTTTTTTTCCAGATTGTCCTGGGCAGTGTCCAGAACAGGAAGAAAATCCTTTCCTTTCTGCATTTCAAG
>CAYNHL010000186.1:0-5088 GCA_964397015.1 uncultured Desulfobacterales bacterium
CGCACTTGTCTGGGGGACAAGTGGTCGCTGGTTCAAATCCAGTCGTCCCGACCATCGATATTAAAAAAACCTCCGGCTGTTTTGCCGGAGGTTTTTTTAATTTTGCAGGAAAGGCAAAAGGTCATCCGTTGGCGGCCAGGGGAGCAAGGGCTGGTACTACCCGGCCCGGGTCGCGGTTGACATCCGGTTTGAAAATAGATGTGGAGGTCATCGATTCATTCAATTCTTCCTCTGCGCCGTAAATTTCCCGTACCACTTCCGGGGTGAGCCTGGCCGGTACGTCGTCAAATACAATTTTTCCATGGAGCATGCCGATTACACGGTCACAGAAGGTTCTTGCCGTGTCCAGGGTATGAAGGTTGCAGATAACGGTCAGGTGATCCCTGTCCCGTATTTCTCTCAGGGCGTTCATCACTTTCTCCGCACTCAAGGGATCCAGGGATGCGATAGGTTCATCCGCTAGAACCATTCTGGGTTGCTGCATAAGGGCCCTGGCGATTGCTACTCGCTGCTGCTGACCTCCGGAAAGAGTTTCAGCTCTCTGCAGGGCCTGGTTAGCTATTCCCAGGCGGTCCAGGGCTGCAAGGGCCTCATTGACCATCTCTCTGCCGAAAAGGCTGAACATGCTTTTCAGTGTAGAGTAGCCATTAAGACGGCCCAAAAGGACATTGGTCACCACATCCAGCCTGGGTACCAGGTTGAATTGCTGGAAAATCATGGCGCAGTCTTTTTGCCACCGGCGTTTTTCCCTGCCTTTAAGAGCCAGAATATCCAGGCCATTAATCTCTATGCTGCCATGAGAAGCTTCGGTCAACCGGTTTATCATGCGAAGCAGAGTGGATTTACCGGCGCCTGACGGACCGATGATCCCCACCATCTGAGGAGTGTCAATGGAAAATGAGACTGTATCCACTGCAGTGACAGTGCCAAAATGTTTTGTCAGGTTGGAAATTTTCATAAAAGTTCCTCTTATGGGTTTAACTTGTTTTATTATCCATTTTCAGACCGTCAGTCTGGGTTTTGATCCGTGACTTGGCACCATGGATCAACCTTTTGCGCAATTTGCCGGAGATTGAATCCATGAGCATGACCAGGCCTATGGTCAGCAGGATCAGGTACGCAGTATTTTCCCAGTCCCGCTGGGTGTTCATGGTTTCCACCAGCATAAGGCCGATGCCGCCGGCTCCCAGAGCCCCGATGATGGTTGCTGACCGGACATTGGCTTCCAGGTAATACAGCCCCTGGGAGATGAATACCGGTATTATCTGGGGAATGACACCGAACCGGTAAAACTGCCATCGATTGGCCCCTGTTGATCTGACCCCTTCCATCTGTTGCTTGTTCACGTTTTCAAGGGCTTCTGAGAACAGTTTGCCAAGGGTGCCGGTATCGGTGAAAGCAATGGCCAGAGCACCGGTCAGGGGCCCGAGGCCAAAGGCCCGTATGAAAATCAGGGACCATATCAGCATGTCGATACCACGGAGAAAATCAAAGATCCGGCGGACGGTAAACCTGAGTACCTGGGATGGGGTGAAGTTTGAGGCCGCCAATATGGCCAGTGGGAGGCCTGCCAGTGCAGCTGTCATGGTTCCCAGGACCGCCATGAGAAAAGTTTCAAGCAGGGCCTTGAATACATTGCCATGCTGCCAGTCAGGATTTTCCCAGAATGTTTTGAAAATGAACTGCCAGTTGGGCATGTTTTCCTGAATACGTTCACTGGAAAAGGCGAGCCGGACAGTATCAAGGAATGAATAACCGTTCAGTTTAGACCGGAAAGGGAAAAAAAAGTTCTCCCATCCAGGAAAATACCGGTGTATTTCCATACGGGCCCGGGATACCTGGATCCTTTGTCCCAGTGATGGACGGGCATCGAATTTGACAGGCGTAGCCCTGAGCCAGTCTGGTTGTGTTTTTCCTTCCGGCAGTAGAGTGTCGATGCCGGAGTTGGATACGGTCACCAGGATCCGGCCATACTCCGGTATCATAAGCGTCAAAGTCTTTTCCTGCATTTCAACTATAACCCCTTTGCCCAGATCAACCCGGACAAGGTCCCCGGACCTGCTCACCCATTCAGGCGGGTTTTCATAGGTGGCAGTACGCTCGCCTTCCACTGCAACGGTCAATGCCCGGTTACCTTTAAGGTTCTGCGTGACATGTACTTTGTGTGCCACGGCATCTGTAGCTAACATTAATGCCCGGTCGGGCCTGGCTTTGGAAATCAGGCCGCCGATATCAAAGTAGAAATAAATGTAGCCTAAATATATAACTACAGCGGCGACCCCTGCCAGGGTTACAAGGCTGCTGCGCCGGATAGCTGAAAAGACTGTTCTGTTATTGGGATGGTTCAGTGTAATGGATGCAATATTCATCAGGCAGCCTTTGTTTAATTGGCCGGAGAACCGGTTATCAGGTGCCGGCGTAAAAAAGAGGATGTTTGATCGATAACGAAAATTGAGAGAATCAGCAGGACAAACAGGGCCGCGGTTTCATCGCCTGCTCCCTTGCCCCATCCGATGGTTCTCCGCAATTCAGTACCGATCCCTCCAGCTCCGACAAATCCCAGTATGGCTGAAGCCCTTACATTTATTTCAAACCGGAGCATGAAATAGCTCAAGTAGTTTGGCAGCACCTGGGACAGGGCTCCGTAGCGCATGCGCTGCAGCCAGCTGGCCCCGCAGGAGGCCAGTCCTTCGATTGGGGCCTGTTCCATGTTTTCGTTGACCTCTGAAAACAGTTTACCCAGGGCGCCGGCAGTATGAAAGGCAACCGCAATCATGGCCGGCACCGGACTGGATCCCAGAACGAAAATCAGAAACAGGGCAATTATAAGTTCAGGAAATGCCCGCATGCTGTCCATTATACGCCGGACTACCGGAATGATAAAAGCCGGCTTAACGCCAAGATTGCTTGATCCTGCAAATGCCAGTATCACTGCCAGCCCGCCGCCTATCAGGGAAGCGGCGCCCGCAATATTCAAAGTTTCCACAAGGGCAGGCAGAAATCGGATCATCAAGGAAAAAAAACCAAATCCAGACTGCCAGGCTTCAATGACAATTTCGCCCGGATAATCGAAAAACTGGGTCAATCCCCTGATGAAACTGCCGGAGTTCATATCGCTGGACAGTTTGTATCCACTTATCAGGATAATCAGCATCAATAGAATACATAAAACAGAATAGAGTTGCCGCCGTTTTTCCATGGCAATAATTTCACGCTTGATGGCTAAAGCGGTCATGGTACCTTTCCCTTTTTATCCTGTTTGCCCAAGGGCTTTTTGCCGGATATGGACCGGATGAAATGTCGAAACGGCGGCCGCCTGTTAAAGCGGCCGCCGGGAATTGCTCTGGAAAAGGCCCTATTGAGACTTGGCTTTTCTTGCAGCTATTATGCTCAGGTAATCACTGTGATCGATGGGTGCAATTGCCTTGATTTCACCGGCCATGAAGCCGTATGCGCACTCCGGATCCATGGAGGGCAGGCTGGCCAGCAAACCTGTGATTTTAAGCTTGACCCTCTCCGGCAGCTCCTTACGCAGAACAATCGGGCCTTCCGGGATCAGCTTGGACCGCCATATTTCCTGGATCTGGGTCATGTCGACAATACCGGCATCCGCAGCCTTTCTCAACGCTCCGGAATTGTAACCGTCCACCCAGTCTCCAAGACCGCAGGCCCACGTCACTCCACCGGCAATATCACCGTTAAATACCGCAACAATGGTCTGTTCGTGTCCCCCGGTGAATTTTACTTCTTTGAAGTATTCACCCGGTTTCATGGAATATCCGGCCTGGGGAATTTCAATGGAGGGGATAAGGTAGCCTGAAGTCGAGTTTGGATCCCCGAATCCGAACACCTTATCCTTCATGTCGTCAAGGCTTTTAATGCCGCTGTCAACCCGCGCGAAACCAATGGAGTGATACCCGAAAGAACCGTCAGTGTTGATTTTTGTAAGTACTGGCTCCACGGCATCCGGGTTGGTCAGGTACACCTTTGAATATCCTGAAGCTCCCAGCCACGCCATGTCCAGGTTGCCGCCGAGCAGGCCTTCTATTACGCCGTTGTAGTCAGCCGGGGCGTAAATTTTAGTTGGTACGCCAAGAATTTTTTCGACTTTGGCCCTGAGACATTCGTTCGAGCGCAGTCTGTCAGAGGCATTTTCTCCTCCCAGTATTCCAATTCGAAATTCGGTGATCGTATCTTCGGCCACGGCACCAGAAGTATAGATCAGCATGGCGATCAAGGTGATAATAACCAGTCTGGCGTGATTCATCCATTTCATTTTCATCACATTTCTCCTTGTGGACTTTTTTAGTTGCATTACATGTTAAGAGCATTTTTTTTATCTTTGCTACGGCAGATATCAAAACACCGGTGTGTTTATATGGTATTAGGGCAGGGTTATAATTTAGTTCGGCTATTGATAACCACTGCCGGATTCAATAAAAAGTTGGAACCGGCTGTTTTTCAATTTCCTCCAGTGCCTTGATGGACAGGGTAGCCCAGGGCTGCACTTCAAGCCTTCTTAAATCAATGGGTTCGCCGGTAAACTCGCAATAACCGAACGTGCCGTTTTCAATTCTTTCAAGGGCCTTTTCAATCTGAGCAATGAAGATGTCACACCGCTGTGAAAAATCGATTTCTTTTTCAATACTGCTCATCAAAATACTTTGATCCACAACATCGGCATGTTTCATCTTCAGGCTGCGGATATTTTTTTTGATGTCGGATCGCTTCAGGATAAGTTCTTTTTGTTTGGCAAGAAGTTTTTCTCTGAACCAGGAAAGTTTTTCACTGTCCAGAAAAGGGATGAAGGTTTGTTCCATCTGTGAGGAAGAAGAAATCAAAGAATTCATGGCAGACTCCTGATTAAAATTAATAATACACGTTATGTAACTTATTATCGTTACAGTGGTATTATCAGGAGATTAAGAACAAATTTTACTTTTACATCATTACCCGGAAGACAGCATGTGAAGAATCAGTACTTTTGTATAAAGGTTTCTATATCATAAAGGTCTTTGAAAGCCTGTTCCAGTTTTTCCCGGGACCAGTCCCAGAAACGGATTTCAAGAAGCCTTGAGATGATTTCTT
>CAYNHL010000187.1:0-4995 GCA_964397015.1 uncultured Desulfobacterales bacterium
CTGGTTTGCAAACCCGGCAAATATCACGCACAATGACAGGATAAAGATACCGGCGGCCAGGTAATGCCCGCTTTTAAAGGCCCCCATGATAATGAACAGCTCCCCGATAAAAATACCGAAAGGGGGAAATCCGGATATGCCTGCAAAACCTGCAAAAAACGCAACGAATGTTTTAGGCATCCTGTGGGCCATATCACCGGTGTTACTGATCAGGCGCTGGCCATATCCGAGCAGGATGTTGCCGGATGACAAAAACAGGGATGATTTTATAAGGCTGTGATGAATCATGCAGATCACGGCGCCATAAATGCCTATACCCCCTATGCCCGTGCCGAAAGCGATGATCCCCATGTTTTCGATACTGGAATATGCCAGCATGCGTTTATATTCGGTCTGTCTGATAATGTAGGTCGCTGCCGCCAGAATAGACATAAGGCCGAAAACGATTAAAATCGTGCCGGAAAAATCGCTCAGGCCTGCGGCGTACATGATCTTGTTGGTTTTAAAAATTCCCAGGTAGGCGCAGTTCAGCAGAACACCGGACAGCAGGGCAGAGGCAGGGCTGGGAGCCTCGCTGTGGGCATCGGGCAGCCAGGTGTGCATGGGTGCAAGTCCCATCTTGGTACCGTATCCAACCAGGATAAAGACAAATCCCACCTTGAGCCATGTGGCATCAAGTGATTCTGCAACCGGGGTCAGGGCGGAAAAAGACAGAGCTGCATCCACTTTTCCTATATCCATGGCCAGGGTGAGGAACAAGGACCCTGCAAGGGCCATGGCAATACCAACCGAACAGATCAGGACATATTTCCACGTGGCTTCGAGGGATGCACCGGACCGGTGGGTGTAGATCAAAGGTGCGCTGGCCAGGGTTGTGGCTTCAATGGCAATCCACATGACCATTATGTGGTCCGAAAGGGTTACCATGGTCATTGTGGACAGGAAAAGGAGCATGAAGCCCGTGAAGATATTTTCCGACTTGAGCCTGCTTTCTTCCAGGTACCCTTTTGTATAGATGGAGATCAGGAAAAACAGGAGTGAAATGACCAGAAGCGACAGCAGGCCTTCGGGAGTGACGGCAAAGTACTCGTTGAAAATGGCTTCCGGCCTGTTTTTCCACAGCAACAGCGACAGGACCAGGTGTACGGCACCTGTGGCGATCAGCAGCAGCCGTCCGGTCGTTTTGGGCAGGACAAAGGCCAGAAGGCCGGCGATAAAGGGGGTGACAAATACAAGTTCAACCATGTGACCGTTCCTACTCCTTTAGGGTTCGCAAAAGCGCCGTGTCCACATCATCAAAGGTCTGTTTGATGTTCTGCAGGATGATGGCCATGATCATGACCCCGGCAAGGACATCCAGCAGGATGCCGAATTCAACAATATGTCTGGCCCTCATGGAAAAGGTCGTTCCCATGAGGTAGATACCGTTTTCCAGCATGATGTACCCTATGACCATGGCAATGGCATTGCGGCGGGCCATCAGCAGGAACATGCCGGTTACCAGCAATGAGATGGCCGCAGGCAGCAGAAGCTGTGAATCGCTGATCGAGGGGATGTTCAAGCGGGTATTGATTATGGTGGCCGCAACGATGAGACCCAGGCCGCAGAACAAGGAAGCGTGGTATCCGATTATCGGGGCCACCTCGCGCTGGATGGCCACCTTTTTTATGGCCACATGAATGCTCAATGGGATCAGGATGCCCCGGATTAACAGTGTTGCGATCGTGAAGATCATGCCGCCGGTTCCCATTTCATGGCCGATGAAAAATGGAATGATCGAGACCACGATGCCCTGGAATGCAATCACCTTGATCAGTGCCGGTACCCGGCTCGAACCGAATGCAAACAGGATGGAAAGCAGAACAAGAGATAAAAGAATATCCACAGTGTATACAATCATTTGATCAGCTCCAGTGTTATTATGGTTGCAAAAAACGCCAGGGCAAAAGAGATCAGGACAAACTGGGGCACCTTGTCCATCCGGTATCTGGCAATGACGGATTCGATGATGCCGGTAACGATATATACAACCAGGAGTCCGGCCGTGAAAAGGAGCAGGCCCATGCCTGGAAGCGCAGGGTCAAAAGGGCGTATCAGGCTGGAAATGATGGCTGCGTAGAAGAAAAGCTTGCAGAATGAACCCAGTTCGATCAGGGCGAAATCCGGGCCGCTGTGATCCAGGACCATTACCTCGTGAATCATGGTCAGTTCCAGGTGGGTTGCAGGATCATCCACCGGCACGCGAGAATTTTCCGTCAGCAGGATAATGACAAATGAAATGACGATGAACAGCAGCGAAGGTCCTGCCATGTGCCACAATTCAAGGGTGCTGGTACCGGAAAAATAGGCTGACAGGGAAAGTTCGCCGGTCATCCGGTAAAAAAAGATCAGGATCATGAACATGGCTGCTTCGCAGATAATGGGGAAAAACGCTTCCCGGGCCGCCCCCATTCCCTCGAAAGGAGAGGCCGTGTCCATGGCGGCTGCAATGGTGAAAAACCGGCCCAGACCCAGAAGATAGAGTACGAGAACGGCATCACCGGTAAATGACAGGACGGGAGCATGGCCTGCAATGGGTAAAAACAGAAGCACGGTAACGGCAGTTGCACATGAAATTACAGGCCCGAGCTTGAAAACCGCAGTGGTGCTGGTGCTGTAGACAGATCCCTTTTTAAGCAGTTTGATCAGGGTGTAATAATTGATCAGCAGCGGCGGTCCTTTTTTACCGCCGAAAAAGGCCTTGACCTTGAGGATCACTGCCGAGAAAAACGGGGCCGTCAGGATTGCGAGCAGCCAGAGTAAAATGGATTCAATCATGGGTTTATTCCGTTTTGTTTATATGAAAAACAATAGCAATACAATGGCCAGCAGAATATATCCTATGTACAAATGTATATCTCCGTGCTGGATCCACCGGAGCCTGTCAAACAGGTACTGTATCGGGCGGACCACCACGGTTTCCATGTGCCGTTCCGCAATATCGCTGATATGGCTGCGGTAGTGGGTGCCTGCCGGGAATCTTCCTTTGACGGGCAGATGATCCTGGGTCAGCGGAGCGGCCGGGCGGAAAAAACCGACAATGTCAAATGCATAGGATGCTCCGGTGTACTGCATTTTAACCGTCGGCTGGGTGAATCCGCATCCCCATGTGCCGGATTTTGACACAGGTTTGCCGCGGTAAAAAAAGTACCTTATGCCTGCGATCACCAGCACGACAATGAGTAAAACCAGGGCCGAAGCTGTTATATGGTCGGCTGTCTGTTCAAAAGGTGCCAGCATGAGGCTGTCGTATGTCAGGCCCAGCGAGGACACCGCTGTAACAGAGAGCCTGAAAAAGACCTGGGGGAATATCCCGATGACAACGCATGCACAGGCAAGTATCACCATTGAAAAGAGCATGGTGACGCCGGATTCGGATTTATTTTCAGCTGCCTTTGTTCTCGGTTCTCCCTGAAAGACAATCCCCACTACCCTGGTAAAGCAGGCCAGGGCGAGCCCCCCTATGACGGCAAGGCTGATGACGGCTGCTATGCTCATGGCAAAGGGAACCTGCTCGAGGGAAACGCCTTTGAAACTTCCCATGTAAATGAAAAATTCGCTGGCAAACCCGTTGAACGGGGGCAGTGCGGAAATGGCAAGGGCTCCGATAATGAAAGTGATACCCGTGATTTTCATTGATTTTAACAGGCCGCCCAGGGCATCGATGGACCTGGTACCGGTATGGTGAACCACCATCCCTGCACCCATGAACAATAGGGATTTGAAAACAGCGTGGTTGAGAACATGGAAAACAGCCCCTGAAAAGCCCAGCAGTGCCATCATGGGATGCTGTGTGGATACGCCGATCATGCCAATGCCCATGCCGATGAGAATAATACCGATATTTTCAACACTGGAGTAGGCTAAAAGGCGTTTGATATCGTTCTGGCCCAAGGCGTAAACCACACCGAGAATCCCGGAGATCACCCCGGCTGTCAATACAATGTACCCGAAAACAGGGGCCGGCAACTCAAGCAGCATATAGATGCGAAGAATTCCGTATATACCGGTCTTGATCATCACTCCGGACATGACTGCCGATATATGGCTGGGAGCGGCCGGATGGGCATGGGGCAGCCAGACATGGAAAGGGAACACCCCTGCTTTTGATCCAAACCCGACAAACAGCAGAATAAATGCCAGGATGCCTGCTGTTTCAGGCAGTGTATTCACCATGTCAAATCCGAAGCTGCCTGTATGTGCATAGACAACCCCGAAGCCGGCAAAGATGAACATGGCCCCCACATGGGAAAACACAAAATAAAGAAACCCCGCTTTACGGTTTTCCGGCAGCCGGTAATTGTAGATAACCAGGAAAAAAGAGGACAGGGACATGATTTCCCAAGACAGCAGAAAAGAGATCATGTTGGCGGCTGTGACAACCAGGGCCATGGATGCCGTAAGCAGGCTGAAAAAAAGATAGTTGACCGCGACTTTGAACCGGGCCTGGGGTTCATCCATGTAGTGGTAGCTGTAGATGGCGGCCAGCATGGATACGGCAAAAACAGCCGCCAGGAAAAAGGCTGACAGCCCGTCCATTTCAAATGCCAGGTCGAACCGGTTAAGATAATGAAAGGAAGCTGTCCTGGCCACGGGTCCGGCCAGTTGTGTCACGGCATCGATAAGCCCCCACAGGCAGCCGGCACCGATAAATACTGCGCCCAGCATCCTTGACAGTGCCTGCCGCCGGGCAGACAGAAGGGACAGTATCCCGCCGGTCAGGATTACTGCAATTGCGGCAAAGAATTGACTCATAGGTGTTCCAATCTCTGGGTTTCAAATTATGCTGCAACTAAAATTAAGTTAATTCAGGAGTTCCTATTATAGACTCGGTGATTTGTCAAGCATCAGTTTTTTCCCAGTTTTTCCTTGACAATGCCCGGTAAAAAGAATATATAGCCTCCTGTTGTCTGGGCCCAGGTAGCTCAGTCGGTAGAGCAGGGGACTGAAAATCCC
>CAYNHL010000188.1:0-4927 GCA_964397015.1 uncultured Desulfobacterales bacterium
AAGGCTGGATGCTGCCTGTGACACCTTCCTGTTCGACCAGGGGCCGACAAAAGGACTTGGAAAAATTCAGTTTCACGATTTCAATATCGCTTACGACAGCGTGGATCTGCCAAATGTAAACATCTTTAAAAAACAGATCCTGGAACTCAAGAACATGCTGGTTTCAGCCCCGCCGGACAAGGGGCAGGCCGGTAACATGGATTTTCTTTTATACCTGGGCGAGCTGTTCACCCTTGTTGCCTATGGCCAACTGATCATTGAAAAATATAACATGGAACAGCTGGAAGACGACCTGCTCGAGCAGATCTTTGATTTCATGATCAGGGATTTTTCCTCCCATGCCCTTACCCTGTATTCAAAACCGGATACAACAGAGGACCAGATGGCCTGCTGCATGAAAATGATCCGCAAACCGGTGGTTGATCAGGACCGGTTTTCACGGATCTGGCACACCCATGTCATTGCCCTGAAAGACACCTATGAAATGAATCCATAAAGGTTCGCAGACCTGCTTTGTCAAAATACGCCCCGCAAGCCTCTTCGCCTTGCGGGGCGGCTGACAACACAATAATCACCGGTGAAATATTCCCTTACGGTAATATTTCTTGATTAAAAAAGATATTGTCGAAAAATATTACCGTAAGGGAATGGTGCAAGAGAACATTTGAGCTCAGACAGAGGAGACCGACCCGGCTTTTTGGGTCGGCACCAATGCCTGGTTAAGTTAATTTTTTCTTTCTTATATCCCTGACAAAATAGGAACTGCCTGGCCCACGTTTTAATTCAAATAAGTCAATGGCCTTCAAAAGACTGCTTAAATTTTTGTATCCGTAGTTCCTGCTGTCAAAAGAGGTTTTGTTAGAAATATGTGCCCCCACGGGACCGAGAGCAGCCCATCCGTTATCCTCTTCGGTTGCTTCAATTGCTTGTCGAAGCAGATTTATAAGTTTTGTATCAGATTTTATGTTTTTAGATTTTGATTGTGCCTCACCATTTCGTTTTGTTTCCTGGTCTAAAAATAAAAACTTGGAGCAAGCATTTACAAATGGCATAGGAGTTTTGCGTTCACCAAATCCTAAAACAACTTTTCCTTCGGCAAGGGCTCTTGTAACCAACGGCGTAAAATCACAATCAGATGAAACGAAACACATCACATCGATATTCTTGGTATACATCACATCCATTGCATCAATGACAAGTGCAATATCCGATGCATTTTTGCCTTTTGAGAGGTCATACTGCTGTACCGGCTGAATTGCATATTCGTGCAAAAGCTCCTCCCAGGGTCTCAGAGATGGATTCTTCCAATTCCCATATGCTTTTCTAATCGTTACAACACCATATTTCGCCACTTCACTAAGAACGTCTTCAAATTTACTCGCAGGTGCATTATCTGCATCTATAAACAAAGCAATTTTCTGTTTCAACTCATCCATTGTAATTTTCACCTCATTTTGAACTTTGAACATCTACGGTTTCATCCGTAGCATGTTCGTTTTTGATATTATGCATTGTACGTTTTCCGGTTTTTTTGCCCTACGAATTTTCCAAGCACCATGTTGCTTAAATTTCCGGTAGAAAGACATATATTATCAGGAACGCAATTCATATATGGTTCGAAGCAATTCAATGATTTCATCGAATTTGGTGCCACCAAGTCCAAACTGTTTTAAATTTTGAGGTGGGTCGGCAATCACTGCCTTCATATAGCGTTGCATATCACCTATGATTACTTCCGGAAGGGCAATGCGTATAGCTGGATCAATAACTTGGAATAGTCGGAATACCATCGATATCAATTTTAAAATTGTGGATAAAATCATAATAGCCATCGTCCAATTCCGGACCGTAAAACCGGTAAAACAACTTTTTTCCTGTGCTCTTCTGGGTATTTTTATACTTTCCCCTCTCGACAAAATTCCAAAAAGCCTTTGCAAAATTGACGTCTAAGGCCTCGACGTATAAAACGATATCAAGGTCTTTTGTGACCCTGAAATCCAATCCAGCCTCATCCAAAGAAAGAAAACAAGCAACTGAGCCAATAAGTACATACCGATCATTGAAATCTTTGAAATGAGCCTTAAACTGATTAATTCCCTTTACCATTCAATTCCTTCCATCATGCCTTCCAGCGCAGATTGGACCCGTTCGTCGTTATCCTCCTTCATACTTAAGAAAAGAGAAAAGCGATCCACCACTCCGTTTTTCCCAAATAGTTTAGGGGGATAACTCCAGATTTCCAATTCGTTTGCATTGGCTTCGGCAATATTCAGGATCATTACATCGCTGGTATTACAAATTTTTTTCCACTGTTTCCCCTCTATGGCCAGCACGGGATTTTTAGGTGACGCCAAATTAGAATAGTGCGCTAAAGCAGAAAGACCTGCTCTCAATCCAAAAGATTGGTTGAAAAAAGCCTTCACCCAAAATTTTTTTTTAACGGGACTGCGCAACCGTTCGAGAGCGGTTTCCCAAACCTGTTTTTTATCCCGATGAAACCGTAGAACCCGTTCACGCCCCTCCATGGCGATTGTACATAGACCAGCACCATTCAATTCATCCAATGCGCGGGTCATCGTCATAATACTATAGCCAAGTTCATTGGCCAGCTTTTTGGGTGTTAAACGAAGTTTGCCATTTTGGGATAGGTAATATAATACGACAACTTGTGTGGATGGGCTGAAACTCGCTTCTGTTTCTCTAATTTTTTTAAAGTGCTCGCGGAGATCAATGCCAAGAAATGGGAGATACATTTGATTAAGAGGAATAACAAAAGGTATCTTGTGCTGCTGAATCAACCGCTTGCGATTGTATGCAGTCATTTGCTGCTGTACATAGATAACCTCATCCTGCCATTTTTTTCGAATTTGAAGCATGTGTTTATGGATGGTTGCAGGGGTTTGCTCTGTCTTGTCCTTTGCAGCCATCACCAGGCAAGGCGTATCAAAAATACGGATTTCGAAAAAAATATACATATTTCGAAGGAATATCGGCAGATTCTCTGACCCTGACCATTGTTTGGGGCGTACATCAATATCCAATGTTTCTTTCAGATAGCGCTTTAAACTGTTTGCAAGCTGATCCATGACAGCATCCTATTAACATGTTTTTTGCACATTAACATTTTAAATGTTATCGTGCAATAAAAATGTTAATAACTGTTTTTCCGGATGGTTGTTTCACGTAAATTGCTGCCTTACAAATTGGTATGATCAAACTCAATCTAAACTTATTCATTAAATCGGTCCATCTTTGAATTTAACGTTTGAGCTAACCTGCCGCGCCAAAAGCCGTCAAAAAAGCGGCTCAGCCTCTCGCGGTCAGGTTAAGCGACTGGCTCTGTGCGAGTTCGAATAATTTAAGCTGTTGCAGTTAAAGGCTCTATCTCAGTAAGGTCAATATTTTGTTTTGCTTGCCATAAGTCATAAGTGTCTTGCATTGTAAGCCAACTTTCAGGACTACGTCCTAAACATTTGGATAAACGCAAAGCCATTCCAGGACTAATTGAGCTCTGACCTTTGAGAAGCCTGGAAAAAGTTGAAGGAGAGACTTTAAGCCTCAAAGCTACACTTCTAGGAGAAACGGCAAGAGGCTCTAAATAAACATCTTTAATAAACTCCCCTGGATGGGGCGGATTGTACATAGCCATTGGTGATAATCCTCATAATCTACAATATAAGCGTTACCATCTTCAAATTTAAAAACGATACGCCAGTTTTTATTTACATCAATCGCCCATAGTCCTTTGCGATCTCCTTTTAAACTATGAAGTCTCCAGCCTGGTGTATTCATATCTTCAATACAAGTTGCAGTGTCAAGAGCAATAAGCCTCATTCTTAACTTTTGCCGGTGCTCAGGCTGGATACCTGACGCAGAGCCTGTTTCAAAAAATTTACGCAGCCCTTTGTGCTTAAACGATTTAATCATATTTTTATTATACAGCATATTGCGCAATACGCAACATGTTTGATTTTTACTTTACCTATTTCAAATATCATAAAAGCACAGAACAAATTAATGTGCGGATCCGTATATCGTTCTAGTTTTAGTATCTAACTGGATATTATGTAAATACGCAATAAATCCAGGTCTGTATATCATCATCTAATTTGATTCCATATCAGACATTTCATGGCGCGTAAAGAAATTTAAATCCGCGTTATTTATATAGTGGGTTCGTGTTCTGGTGGTGTTCTGTGACAGGACCGTCGGAAAAAAAGGGGGCTTTTTTTCCTTGGGACGGGCACAGGATACCGCCAGAACACGAACCCCGGTTTATACGGCGTGGCGCCCCTAAAGTCCTGAATCCTTGAACAACACTTTCTGGACTTCAATATCCCATTCATCGCTCCCGCCAAGGCCCCGGTCTGACTTAAACTTGCTGAGCGACCGGCGCGAGCCCTTTCCAAAAACACCGTCCACTTTCATTTTGTAATATCCCAGCCTGGCAAGCTGTTCCTGGATGGCGCGGGCATCGCTTTTCCTGGAAGGATCCAGGAAGACATATCCGGATTCCAGGGGGCCGAGAGTGGTTTCCTCCGGCACCAGAACATCAGCCTGCCGCTGTACGACATTTACTTTAAAGGATGCAGGACGTGGCGGCTCGAAATTTTTTTGGTTTGAAAAGGTACCGATCAGGATGGGGCCGTCCCCGGTCGGGGGATTGAGATGGTAAAACACATTGACGTAAAACAGATCCCTGTCGGCATGGGGATTGAAGTTGCCTCCGGCCACCATCACCCGCCAGTTGTCCCAGGAAAGGTAAACCGGTTCGACCAGGCTTTTTCCCCCGGCCCCCGCTTTTTTGGAAACCACCATTTCCAGAGAAGATTCAGGTGCAACCCAGTTCATGCAGAAGGACAGGATATAGTAATCTCCTTTATCCTCATCATTGTTTCGACTGCCCGAAAAAACAGAGTTCTTCCTG
>CAYNHL010000189.1:0-4918 GCA_964397015.1 uncultured Desulfobacterales bacterium
CTGTTTATTAAAGGTCATTTCATTTTTTACAGGAGCAATCGGCGTGCCAGAAAGGAGAATAGTGTTTAAATGATTGATTTAACAATATTATTTTATGTAAGTTGCAGTCCGGGGCAATGTGGCTGATTTACAAAAAAAGTTGTGAAAAACCTTCCCTGGCAGGTGAGAGGCCTCAGCAGCCGGGGATTGACAAAGAATTACAACAAAAGTTGTGGATACAACTTTTGTTGTAAAATTTTTTCACCCTCGACAGGTGCTGCTCTTAAACTATTTTCGGATTTTTAGCAGGCGTTTGCTCAGCGCCTGCTGGGAGATGCCCAGGATTTTAGCCGCAGCGGACTGGTTGCCTCCGGCCTGTTTCATGGCTTTTTCCACCAGGATATTGGATGCCTCTTTAAGGGTTGGAAGCTCCCGGCCGTTTTCTGGCGGCAACGGGCCTTTGGACCGGGTGCCCTCAGGGCCGGCAGGATCCAGGCCCGGGAACAGGTCGGCGGTGATGGGCCCTTTCCTGTAGCGGGTCAATGCATCATGGACCATGGATTTGAGCTCTCTGATATTTCCTTTGAAAGGATAGGATTCCATCTGCTCGATCAGGGGTTTGGGGATGTCCGGGATGGGTTTTTCCAGTTCCACCGCTGCCTGGCAGGCAAACCGGTCAAGCAGCAGGGGCAGGTCCACCAGGCGTTCCCTGAGCGGCGGCAGTGTCAGGGTGTGGGTGGACAGGCGGTAAATCAGGTCTTTTCTGAATTTTCCCTGTTTTTCCAGGGTCCACAGATCCTGGTTGGTGGCGGCGATGATCCGGGCATCGGAATGCCGTGTTCTGTCAGATCCAAGGGCCAGGTAATCCCCTTTTTGCAGAAGGCGCAGAAGCTTGACCTGGGAGGTCATGGCCAGGTCTCCGATTTCGTCCAGGAAAAGGGTGCCCATGGATGCCTCCTCTATCAGGCCGGCCCTGGCCTTGTCCGCACCGGTGAACGCTCCTGCCACATGACCGAACAAGGTGTCTGAAAACACATTGTCATCCAGGCCGGCAGCATTCACCACCACCAGTTTGCCCTTACGTCCGCTAAGATCATGGATGCACTGGCCGATGAGTTCCTTGCCCACCCCGGTCTCGCCGCAGATGAGGACCGGCTGCAGCGAAGGGGCAATGGCTTCCACATAGTGGAAAATGGAATGCATTTTCTTATCCTGGGTAATGATGTGCCGGAAGGCTGCCGGATTTTTAATCTGTGCAAACAGGTCCTGATGCACCGGCCTGTTGCCGGTTTCCCTGGTCTCTACCATGGAAAGAGCCTGTCTGACCGCTGCCGTCAGACGTTCCTCCTCCACCGGCTTGACCACATAATCAATAGCCCCGATTTTCATGCACTGTACCGCCGTGTCCACCTCGATGGTCCCGGTGAGCACGATCACCGGGATCCTGGGCCATGTTTTACGAATGATTTTGAGCAGGCGGCTTCCGTTGATATGTGGCATGTTCAGGTCCAGGAGGATCAGTGCCGGGATCTGCCTTTCCATGTGCCGGATAACATCCCTTGCGTCACTGATGGTGATAATGTTATCAAATCCTGCCATGCGCAGTGCGGTGTCGACGGCCATCAGGATTTCCGGCTCGTCATCCACCACCAGGATCGGTTTGTCCATTGGCGATTGTTCCATGCGTGATTTATAATTTATTTTTTTGCGCAGGGCAAGACAATCCTGGCAGTCAGCCCTTTTTTGGGCTCTGAGGAAAGCTCCAGTACACCCTGCATGTCAGACACGATTTTTTCGGAAATGAACAGGCCCAGGCCGGTACCTCCTTCATCCCTGCGGGTAGTGTAAAAAGGACCTGTCAGTTTGTCCAGCATCTTTGGCGCTACGCCGGGGCCGGTGTCAGCCACCTCGATGGTGACAATGTTTTTATGCCGGTTGGAGGATGTGGTGACGGTTATGGTCTGATCTTTATGTTCCATGGCCTGGCCTGCGTTTGTCAGCAGGTTGATAACCACCTGCACAAGTTTCTGAAAATCCCCGGATACATACGGCAGGTTTGTACCTAAGTTTGCAGACACATGGGAGGTTGTCTTTTTGAGCACGGGACAGGTCAGGTCCATGGCCTTTTCCACCACCTGGTTGACATCAATTTTTGGGTCGGCAAACGCGGTGAGGACGTCTGCAGGCCGGGAAAAATCCTTGAGGTCGGAAATCAGGGACTTGATGCGGGTCGATGAATCCAGGATAGCAGCCAGCATTTGCTCTATGCGGCTGCGCAGGTCCGGATAGGACATGTTGCAGACTCTGGCATCCGGGTGTCGGGCAAAGTGTGCATCCAGAACCGGCAGAAAGGATTCAAACGCTTTTTTCAGGTTCGGGGCGTTGAGCATCAGGGTGGTGGCCGGGTTGTTCACCTCGTGTGCCACTCCTGCAACCAGGATGCCAAGAGATGTCATCTTGTCCGCCTGGACCAGCTGTTTTTCCCGCAGGTCTGATTGTGCCAGGGCCGCCAGTTTTTCTTTTCTCGAAGCGGCCGCGGCCCAGACAATGTAGCCGGACAGAACAAGCACCACCCCCATGATCCCGGCACAGGCAAACATCAGCTTCCGGGTGACCGAAGATATCTGTGCCTTGACATCCTCCACATAGATGCCGGTGCCGATGATCCATCCCCAGGGTTCAAATGCCTTGACATGGGAAATTTTAGGAACGATGTGTTCAGGATCTTCTTTCCACTGCCACAGGTAATCAACAAACCCGGATCCGGAGGTTTCCGTGATCTCCACCATCCGGGAAAACAGACGATTGCCCGACGGGTCGGTGAACACTGCCACGTTTTTTCCTTCCAAATCCGGCCGGTAGGGATGCATGATCATGACAGGGGTGTCGTCGTTGATCCAGAAATAATCCTTGCGATCATCCCCGTACCGCAGCTGTTTGATCAGGGCCACGGCAGACTGCTGCGCCTCTTCCACGGAAAGAAATCCCCGGTCGGCCTGGTTGTGGAAAAAATCCAGCACCGACCATGCTGTTTCCGTCAGGTGCCGGGTGGTCTCTCTTTTTCCGTCCATCATGGAAGACTCCATTCTTGGAATGATGAACAGGAAAATTGTAAGGACAAACAGAATAATGGTCAGGGCCACCGGGATGATGATCCTGACCGGCAGGGCCTGAAGCGGACTGGCGCTGGTATTGCTGGTTTTGGCCACGGTTATGCTCCTTTTGTGTTTACCAGGACACCATAAACCGTACCTGCATAAATTTCAAGCAGTTGACAATGACTTTCCCCTTAATTGATTACTTGAAACACCTTTACATCCTGTAAAAATGCTGATACGAAATCAGGATAAATAGCATAGAGGAAAAGGCAATCAAACAAGTTCAGGTGAAATAGGACGTCAGATTTGGAATTGAAGAAAACCAATGTGGCGCAGATCCTGAAACAGGCTGGTATTGAAGATGTGAGGAGCCTGTGATCATGAACCACGAAAAACACGAAAAGGCACGAAAGAAGAAAGTAGCCAAGGAACCCATTAAAACCACAAAAATTGGTTTTGATGGTCTGGTTGGCTTGTTTGAGCAGACCCAGACAGCCATACAGACACAGGCGGCCCGTGCAGTCAACAGCTCCCTGGTGGCGCGGAACTGGCTGTTCGGCTGGTATATTGTGGAATTTGAAAAACAGGGTAGTGATCGATCTGAAGTTTATGGCAAAAGGTTGATGGCACAGCTTTCAGAAAAGCTCACAGCAAAGCTTGGAAGGGGTTTTTCACGCCGTTCCCTGGACCAGTTCAGGCAGTTTTATGAACAGTATCCTGAGATTGGGCAGACACTGTCCGCCAAATCTTTACAGGGGAAACCTCAGACACTGTCTGAAGAATCGGGCAAGGCCCGAATATCCCGGGCGCTGTCTGTGAAATTGCCACTGAGCTGGTCACATTATTTGTTTCTGATGGGTATTTCCAACGTTGATGAACGGCGTTTTTATGAACTTGAAACGGCCAATGGCGGCTGGTCATTGCGTGAGCTGAAACGCCAGTTTGATGCCAGCTTATACGAGCGACTGGCTCTCAGCCGGGATCAAGAGGAAGTCAAAGCGCTTTCCCAAGAAGGACAGTTGATTGAGAAACATGCGGATGTAATCAAAGACCCATATGTACTGGAGTTTCTCGGGCTGGAAGAAAAGGCCCGCTATTCGGAAACCGATCTGGAAACCGCCATTATTGATAAACTGGAGCATTTCCTTCTGGAGCTGGGCAAAGGATTTTTGTTTGAAGCACGACAGAAGCGATTCACCTTTGATGAAGAGCATTTTTTTGTGGATCTTGTGTTTTACAACCGTCTGCTCCGCTGCTATGTCATTATTGATCTGAAAATCGGTGATCTGAAACATCAGGATCTTGGACAGATGCAGATGTATGTCAATTATTTCGATCGTTATGTAAAACTTGAGGATGAGGAGCCGACCATCGGCATTATCCTCTGTAAAACGAAAAAGGACTCTCTGGTGGAAATCACCCTGCCGGAAGGTGCCAACATTCACGCTGCCAAATATCAAACCTATCTTCCTGATAAAGAGGCGTTGAAAAGACAACTCGAAAACGCCCAAGCCGAATGGGAGACACATAATGAAAATCAAATTTGATCCGAATCTGGCGTTTCAGAAACTGGCCATTGGATCGCTGAACCCGATGTGTATAATGCGCTATTCCACCACCCATGTGGGAAAATACCACTAACCCGGATGGCCACTTTAAAATCCCCCACCTGTGGCCGGGTCAAAATCCCCCAGCGACAGAACATTATGATCTAAGTTATTCTCGCATTATCTCCGATTATCTCCGTTTTTTCATCCCTCGTTTTTGACAGAGAACTGAGAAAGCCTTCTGGCGGCCTCCTTGAGCCGATAGCTCTTCCCTTCGAACTTCAACAAATGGCC
>CAYNHL010000190.1:0-4903 GCA_964397015.1 uncultured Desulfobacterales bacterium
ATCTGCCGGTCACTAAAAAACAGGGGGCATTGCTGCAGTTTATCCCGGAGCGGGATCCCCGGATTTTGTTTGACCAGATGGTGGCCTTTTACGTTCGCAAAGGGTTTATGGTGCCGATCTCCAGTCAGGAATTCCAGATCGGGCTGGTTCAGCATTTCATTGAGCGAGATGGTATGGTTTTCCTGCCGGATCAGGCAATGGCATATGACCGCAAAAAACTGATCTCAGGCGAGGTGGGACAGATGTCCCTGTTTGTTTCAGATGAAGCATCCGCGATCCAGTGGCTCCGCCAGCTCATCAGGGAAAAACCCCAGACGTTTTCCGATATCAATCCCCAGTTCATGCGCCAGCTGGGAGGGTGGAGCAAAAACGAGGCCCAGCTGGATCTGCGGGAGCTGCTGAACCAGAATTTTTTGTGCTATGACGGCAAAGGCCCAGTGCCTGAACAGATCCATGCATACCTCTCCAAAAACTGGAAAGAATTGCGTAATCTGCCCAAAGACGATCCGGTCCTGGTGACCAAGGCCCGGGACCGCTGGTATGTGCCGGATCCCAAAAAACAGGGGGACCTGGAAAAACTTCGGGAAAAGGCCCTGATCAGAGAGTTTGAAGAGATTCGGCAACGGAAAAAAAAGTTCACAACCCGGGAAAGATTCAGGAATGAGGCGGTTCGGGTCGGCTTCAAGAAAGCCTGGCAGGAAAAAGACTACGCAACCATCATACATGTGGCGGAAAAGATCCCCAACAGGATTCTGGAAGAAGACCCCAAGCTGCTGATGTGGTATGATCAGGCGGTGACGCGGATGGAGAACTGAACCACAATCAAAAAAACAAACAACACGGATGCAGGAGAAAAAAATGAACATCAATACCAGTATAATTGACCAGCGGGTTACTGGAACCGTCGAAGACCACCAGGAATGGCTACCTGAAGGTACTGACCTCAATAAGAAAAAATCAGCAGCGTTTGTGTTGTTATGCATGGCTACGTGTCTGGAAATTTCAATGGATGAAGCAGCGGAATTGCTGACTGAAGGTGGCAACGATGCCGGTGTTGACGGGCTTCATGTCGGTGAGGTGGAAGATGGAGAGTTCTTGATTACAATTTTTCAGGGGAAATACAAAATCAAAGACCTGAGTGGGAACTCAAATTTTCCGGAAAACGGTGTCCAGAAAGCGGTGGATACCGTGCAAGTGCTTTTCGATCCTTACCGGAAAGTGACACTGAACTCAAAAATAGCTCCAAAAATTGAGGAAATCCGGTCTCTCATTCGGGACGTATATATCCCGAACGTTCGGGTTATTTTATGCAACAACGGTGCCCGATGGACGGAACAAGCCGAGATTTGGATTGATGAGGCTAAAAAGGATTATGGTGATAAAGTCAACTTTGTACACTTCAATCATGATTCCATAGTCAATATACTGCAAAGAAGCAAAAAGGTTGACACCACACTTACTTTGAATGGCCAGGCAATCGTGGAAGACATGAATTATATGCGTGTTCTGGTTGGACGTGTTTCCGTGCATGAGATTCATAGATTGTTCAATGACCACGGCGATAAACTGTTGGAACGAAATATCCGCCGTTACCTGGGCCTTCACACCAATCGTGTCAATACTGCCATTCATGAAACGCTTTGTGATCCTCAAAAATCGGATAAGTTTTATTTTTTCAATAACGGTATCACAGTGGTTTGTGACAAATTTGATTATAATGCGTTTCAAAAAACGGACTTTAAAGTCCAACTTAAAAATATGCAGGTCATCAATGGTGGTCAGACGTGTAAAACGATTCAGGAAACATTAAATGGTGCTTTGCCTGGGTTGGCAGGTGAATCCGCTTATGTTATGGTTCGCATTTACCAGCTTGCAGAAACTCACAAAAGTTTTGTCCAGGACATCACTTACGCCACCAATAGCCAGAACCCGGTTGATTTACGGGATCTGCGATCAAATGACGACATACAAAGGCAACTTGAAATCGGAATCTCTGATCTTGGCTATAAATATAAACGACAGCGTGAAGAGGGCGGTAGCGGTTCAAGTGTCATAACAAGTTCCATTGTTGCGGAATCAGTCCTGGCAATCTGGCGACAACGGCCTCATCAAGCAAAATTCCGCCGTAAAGAACATTTCGGGAAACTGTATGAAGATATTTTTAAGAATTTGAATGCTGCTCAGGCATTATTGTCTGTCATTATTTTTCGGGCAGTTGAAAATGAAAGGAAACGGCCTTCATCTTCGACACCACCAGATTTTTTACCATATGCGTCTCATTACATTTCCATGTTAATTGGTCAAAAACTTCTGGCGGATATGCAAGTTAAATTATCCGAAGTCTCTCATCGCAATTATAAGCAAATACTTAACAAGTTTGATCAAAATCCAATGGCATATCATGCAGATGCCGTGAAAGACGTTGCAGATGCACTGAAAGCCTGCTATGGGGACAGGGTTATTTCTTTGCAACAACTTTCAGCCACATTCAGGCGTGGTGATCTTCTCGAAATGCTCGGATCATATGGGTAGTTTTTGGCAATACAGCGCCTGCAAGGTGAACAAAGAACAGACCCTGTGGGGGCCGGACGGTATGTCGTGTCTGGCTTCTGAACCAGGCTGTGGTATGATCAGGCGGTGACAAGAATGGGAGAAATATAATGATTGTCGGCATTACAATAAAAAACTTTAAAGGCATCCGGGAGATTGTAAACCTTCCTCTTTCAAGATTTCATGTACTGGTTGGTCCCAACGGTGTCGGCAAGACCACGTTTCTGGATGCGATTGACTTTGTGCGGGACTGCCTGGTGCAAAGCCCGGGAGCTGCGGTTGAATCACGATATATCGCCCATTTTCAAGATCTCACCTGGTTGAGACAGGGCGGGGCAGTTGAAATTGAACTCTGGCTTGATCTGTCGGATCAATTGTCCACTTTGGAAGGATATCTTGTCAATTACCGGCTCGCCATTCGGCAAGACGAAAAAATAGGCATTTGTGTGGAAGATGAACTGCTTCGCCGATATTCCAAAAGCTGGCTTCCCAGCGGAAAAAACCTGGAATTCAGCCCAAAGGTAAAGCCCAAGCGGTTGCTTGGAAAAACTTCCAAAGGCACGGATTTTTATACAAGGGAAAAAGGGACATACCAGGATTCTTTCAATTTCGGGCTTGACAAGCTGACCCTTGCATTGACTCCACCGGATGAGGATCGGTATCCCACCGCCAATGCTGTTCGCAGTTTCCTGATGCAAGGGGTCCGATATATACAGTTGAACAGCCCGGCGATGCGCCTGCCTTGTCCTGCCACACGGCCCACAGATCTTGAACTGGACGGCACCAATCTGCCTCGCGTTGTCGGCCGCTTGCTCGGGCCTAAAGAGGGTCCCGGCCCTTTCTGGGCAGAATCAGGATCTCCTGTATCCCATTGGGCCAAACACCTGCGGTATGCGTTGCCGGATCTGCTGAATATCGGGTGGGCCAGACGGCAGGCGGATAATGCCGAATATCTGGTGCTCAAGTATACAAACGGTCTTGAAGCACCGAGCTGGGTCCTTTCAGATGGAACATTGCGTATGCTGGCGCTGACACTTCCGGCATTTTTGCCCCGGGAATCGGCTGTTTACATGGTGGAGGAGCCCGAGAACGGGGTGCATCCCAAAGCCCTGGAAATCATTCTTCGATCATTGTCGACGGTTCCTGGATCTCAAATGTTATTGGCAACCCATTCTCCGTTTGTGGTTCAGCAATGCGGAGTGGAACCGCTACTCTGTTTCAGTCAGGATGCCAACGGTGTCAAAGTGATTCCGGGTCCCATCCATCCATTACTGGAGTCCTGGGATGGTTCTCCTGATCTGGGGATTGTCTTCGCAGCCGGGGTGCTGGAATGAAAGATTTACTTCTCTATGTCGCTGATGCAGATGCCTTGGCGCTCATGAAATCTATTATTGAAAAACCCAGGGCGTTGGGAATCCGTTCGATCACCTATGACATCGACCGCCATCCGATGCGTGATTCAGGCATGGTGCAAACTGGAGCTGAATTGGTCCGCATGCAGAAGGATCGATATCATAAAGTCCTGATGATATGGGATCACCATGGATCCGGTCGAGATCACAAACAAACACCCGAAATGGTACAAGATGAAATTCAAGGCAAACTGGACTCTTTTACATGGAAAGACAACAGCGCTGTAAGCATTCTTGTGCCTGAACTGGAGCAGTGGATCTGGTTTTGTGAAAACGCGCTGCTGGCCCATTACGATATGACAGCCGTCCAATTGAATTGTTGGGTCGAAGAATTGTCTCGACGACTGAAAATGACGGCGTCCGAAGTCAAAACATCACAGCCAAAGGAATTGTTTGAATTTGTGGTGCGGGATCGGCTTAAAAGAACCATTTCACCCAGAGATTTTGAAGAAATCGGTAAACGGGCCGGCATCAAAAACCTGATGACATGCACATCCTTTCAAACAATTGTACAGCGGCTCCATACCTGGTTTCCTGATGAGATTGAGGGTTAGGGTGAGAAATGTCTTCGATTCAATCTCCCTGGCAGTTTAGCACCGTTCACAACAGCGCCTGTAAGGTCATTGAAGAACAAACCCTCTGGGGCCGGACGGCGTGCCGTGTCTGGCTGCCGAACCAGAATGCGGTGGTGCGGGTACCTCGCTCTGCCTTGAAGCCTCTGGATTCTGATTTGCAGCCGGAAATCGAGTCCAGCCGGATTGCCTATGTGGCAGCGGCCGCCAAGGTGGCAGAGGTACTCGAAGGCGCCACCAGCGCCACAGACGGCCATGTGCTGCTGGCCCCCATGGAGTCCAGTGTCATCCCGCTGCCCCATCAGATCAATGTCCTGTCCCGGGCTATTTCCGGTGATCGTGTGCGCTATCTTCTGGCCGACGAGGTGG
>CAYNHL010000191.1:0-4850 GCA_964397015.1 uncultured Desulfobacterales bacterium
GACCGGAGAGATCAGCCAAAAGGCGGTCCAAGGCGTTTTTATATTCATTGGTACAATACCGAACTCGGAGCTGGTGCAGGGGTTGCTTAGACTGGATGACGCCGGGTTCGTAATCACCAACGACCGTATGGAAACCTCGGTGCCCGGGGTCTTTGCTGTCGGGGATATGCGGTCCAAGGGTTTTCGCCAGATCGCAACGGCGGTTGGAGAAGGGGCCTGCGCATCACACGGTGCCGAGAGGTATTTGGAGTCGTTGCAGGAATCGTGATACACCGGGAAACGGAATACATGAAAAAAGCGCAGGGGTCAGGCTTGTTTTATTGTGTTTTTATCAGCCCGGCTTGCCAACTGACCGGGTTATGAACCGAATCATAAAGGAAGGTTCCCATGTCTTTGCAAACTGTCTCTCTTCCCATCAGCGGCATGACCTGTACCAATTGTGCGGCAAATATTGAAAAAACATTGAATAAAAACATTCCCGGAGTCATCCAGGCAACCGTTAATTTCGCTTCGGAAAGGGTATCTGTGGAATTTATCCCTTCGGTTGTTTCTTTAGATGAAATTGTTTCAGCAATAAAAAAAATCGGATATGATGTTATCCTTTCCGATGGGGATATGGAAGAAGAGGATGCTGAAGAGATTGCAAGAAACAGGGAAATTAAGGACCAGACCCAGAAATTTGCAGTCGGGGTCATCTTTGCCTTGCCATTGTTTATTTTAAGCATGTCGCGGGATTTTAACCTGATCGGTCCCTGGAGTCATGCCTCATGGATGAACTGGCTTTTCCTTGCTCTGGCAACCCCGGTCCAGTTCTATACCGGGTGGGATTATTATGTGGGTGCGGTAAAGAGCCTTAGAAACAAAAATGCCAATATGGACGTACTGATCGCCCTTGGTTCATCCGTGGCCTATTTTTATTCCCTTGCCATCCTGCTGTTTTCAGGTCTGGGCGGGCATGTCTATTTTGAAACATCCGCTGTCATTATTACCCTGATAAAATTTGGCAAGCTTCTGGAAGCAAGGACCAAAGGAAAAACCGGGGGTGCAATCAAGAAACTGATTGGTCTTGTACCTAAAACAGCGACTATACTTGAAGATACTGTTGAAAAACAGGTCCCTATTTCAGCTGTCAAAAAAGATGATATTGTCATTATCCGGCCGGGCGAAAGGGTCCCGGTAGACGGTATCGTCCTTGAAGGCAGGTCCGCGGTTGATGAATCCATGCTGACCGGAGAACCCCTCCCGGTAGATAAACAAACCGGCGATGTTATCACCGGGGGAACGGTCAACGGGCAGGGCCTTTTAAGGTTCACGGCCACAAGAGTTGGGAAAAATACAGTCCTGGCACAGATCATAAGGCTTGTTCAGGAGGCCCAGGGCAGCAAGGCACCTATCCAGGCCCTGGCTGATCGTGTTGCATCTTTTTTTGTGCCCGGGGTTATTATTATCGCAATTATAACATTTTTTATCTGGTGGGGGATAACCGGTGAATTTGTACCAGCCATGATCCGGATGGTTGCCGTCCTTGTTATTGCCTGTCCCTGTGCCCTTGGGCTTGCAACACCCACGGCCATTATGGCCGGAACCGGAAAAGGGGCTGAGAACGGAATTCTCTTTAAAAGAAGTTCCGCCCTTGAAAATGCCGCTCACCTTAAAATCATTGTTTTGGATAAAACAGGGACCATTACCATGGGAAAACCAGCCGTAGTGGATATTGTGCCTTTGTATCAGGATATCACCCGGGAGTTTGTCCTGACCGTTGCCGCTTCCCTTGAAAAAGGATCGGAACATCCCATTGGCAGAGCCATCGTCACCCATGTCGAAAAAATGAAAATGAAACTTTTGGACCCGTTGGATTTTCAAGCCCACAGTGGTTTTGGGGTTGAAGCCGTGGTCAATGACAATCGCTACAGATTCGGCAAGCCGGGCTGGTTTGTAAAAGAGGGATATGATTTGAAAGAGACAAACCCTATCATTTCTTCCTTTCAGGACAAAGGCAGGACAGTGATGCTGCTTGCCGATGAAAAAAATATTTTAGGGCTTTTATCGGTGGCAGATACGGTAAAGCCGGAATCAGCCCGGGCAATCAGGGAACTGCATGAAGAAAATTTAAAAGTGGTCATGCTGACAGGGGACAACATTCAGACAGCCAATGCCATTGCCAGAGAAGTGAGTGTCGATGAAGTCGTGGCCGAAGTTCAGCCTGAAGAAAAGGCATCAAAAATAAAGGCGCTTCAAACAAACAAGGACCTGGTCGGTATGGTAGGGGACGGTATAAACGATGCCCCGGCCCTTGCCCGGGCAGATGTCGGTATGGCCATTGGCACGGGCACCGATGTCGCCATAGAGACAGGGGATGTAATTCTCTCAAGCGGAAACCTTGCAGGAATTCCCACAGCCATAAAAATCAGCAGGAGAACCCTGAAAACAATCCGGCAGAATCTTTTTCTGGCCTTTGTTTACAACGTGATGCTTATCCCGGTCGCTGCCGGGATACTCGCTCCTTTTGACATATTCCCTGATTTTCTGCGGCAGCTGCATCCCATCCTTGCCGCGCTGGCTATGGCTGCAAGCAGCATATCAGTAGTGACAAACAGTTTGAGGCTGTATAACGCAAAAATCAGGCCGTCCGTATAGAACCGCAGGTCCGGAGAGAAAAGGGGCAACCGGGGAACTTTTATGTCTGCCCTGGCTGCAACGGTTTCTTTTTTTACTTTTTTTTTAAATAATGGTATAGGAGGTGTCTGGCAGGTATGATGCATACCCTTAAGAATTAAACACAGCAGCAGATGTTGACATGACTCTATTTGACGACCATGACATGGCGGCGGCACCGGGGCGGGATTACACTTCGGAATCCATTGAAGTGCTCAAGGGGCTGGATCCGGTCAAAAAAAACCCCGGAATGTACACCGACACAGCGAGCCCGGATCACCTGGCATTCGAAGTCATCGACAACAGTGTAGATGAAGCCATTGCCGGATATGCCAGCCGCATAGATGTCACCTTGTTTCCCGACAATTCCCTGAGGGTTTCAGATAACGGCCGGGGCATGCCCGTGGATATCCACCCTGAAGAAGGCATATCAGGGGTGGAGCTGATAATGTCAAAACTCCATGCCGGCGCCAAATTCTCGAACAAGGATTACAGGTATTCAGGCGGACTGCATGGTGTCGGTGTATCTGTCGTCAATGCACTGTCCACCGGACTGGTCATTCATATTTTCCGTGATGCCACGGAATACCGGATTGCTTTCAAGAACGGAATCAAGACAGAAGACCTGGCCGTCATCGGACCGGTGGATCGAGGCAGAACCGGTACCACACTGACGTTTTACCCGGCCCGGGACTATTTTGACCGTACCGGTTTCTCAAGCACTGCCATTAAAAATGCCCTGCGGTCAAAGGCGGTGCTCTGCCCCGGCCTGACTACGACATTCACCGACCAGGAGACCGGGGAAAAATTTTCATGGCAGTATGACCATGGCCTGGACGAATATCTGGCCGAAGCGTTCGACCAGGTAGACACCGTTTTCGATAATCCCTTTACAGAAGATATCAGGTCCGATGACATCCAGATCAGCCTGGCCCTGAACTGGGCGGCACAAAGGACAGGCCCCATCGCGGAAAGCTATGTCAACCTGATCCCGACCCGGCTTGGCGGCACCCATGTAAACGGGTTCAGGTCCGGCCTGCTTGAATCTGTCAAGGAATTCTGCAAATTCAGGAACCTGCTCCCGAAAGGAGTTTTCCTGTCGCCTGAAGATATCTGGGAAAATATAGGATATGTGCTGTCCATCAAGCTGTCAGACGCACAGTTTTCCGGCCAGACCAAAGAAAGGCTCTCTTCCCGGCACTGTGCAAGCCTTGTCAATGTCCAGGTAAGGGATGCATTCAGCCTCTGGCTCAACCACCGTATCGACCAGGGTGAAAAACTGGCGCAGCTGGCCATTGAAAACGCTAAAAACCGTATCAGAAAAGCCAGGCAGATCCCCAAGAAAAAGGCCTCGAACGGAATTTCCCTGCCGGCAAAACTTTCTGACTGTACCAGCCCTGATCATTCAAAAAGAGAGATTTTCTTTGTGGAGGGCGACTCGGCCGGAGGGTCGGCCAAGCAGGCAAGGGACAGGCGGTTCCAGGCCATAATGCCCCTGAGGGGAAAGATTCTCAACACCTGGGACCTGGACACCGCAGCCATCATGCAGTCCAGGGAAATCCACGACATCGCGCAGGTTCTTGGAGTTGACCCGGACAGTGAAGATCTTTCCAAACTCAGGTACAGCAAAGTCTGCATCCTGGCGGATGCTGACTCGGACGGGCTTCACATTGCAACACTGCTGTGCGCTTTGTTCTTAAGACACTTCCCCTCCCTGGTTACCAACGGCCACATCTTCATAGCCATGCCGCCTCTTTACCGGATCGACTTTGGCAAAGAGACCTTTTACGCTCTGGATGACGAAGAAAGGGACAACATCGAAAAGAGGATCAAGCGCCGCAAAAAAAAGGCAAAGGTCAGTGTCCAGCGTTTCAAGGGCCTGGGTGAAATGAACCCGTTGCAGCTCAGGGAAACCACACTGGCACCCGATACCCGGCGGCTGGTACAGCTGACCATTGAAGAAAACAAGGATAAAAGCATGGAAGATGTTTATGAAAAAATGGACATGCTGCTTGGTAAAAAGCGGGCCAGAGACCGTAAAACATGGATTGAAGAACAAGGCGATATCAAGGAAGTTATCGAACAGCAAGTTACATTCAAAGAGATGAATTGATGAAAGAAACAGCGGCAACGGAATTTGAAGCATTTGAAAAAATAGCGCTGAATGATTTTACACAAAAAGCCTACCTGAACTA
>CAYNHL010000192.1:0-4843 GCA_964397015.1 uncultured Desulfobacterales bacterium
CATCCGGGCCATGTGGCCGGATTGATACTGGGTGCTTTCGGTATGGACAGTCCCGGGTTTGATGTTCCGCCGGAAATGATGATGGTGTTCTGGAATATCCGGGTTCCCCGGATCATTTTAAGTATCCTGGTGGGTGCCGGCATTTCAACGGCAGGCGCCGTATTCCAGGCACTTTTCCGCAATCCCCTGGCCGCCCCGGATATCCTCGGGGTCAGCGCCGGCTCATGTTTCGGTGCTGCCCTGGCGATCATGTTCCTGGCGCCCATGGCGGTGGTCATCCAGACCAGCGCTTTTGTCTTCGGTCTTATCGCTGTCACCCTGGCCTATATCCTGGCATCTTTGAGCCGGGACAGCTCTCCCTCGGTACTGGTCATATCCGGGATCGTTATTTCAGCCATATTCCAGGCCGGACTTTCCTTTATCATGTACCTTGCCAATCCATACGACCAGCTGGCCCAGATCATTTTCTGGACCATGGGCAGCTTCCACACAGCATCCTGGGTCAAAATCCAGGTCACCCTGCCGGTACTGGTGCCCGGAATCATCCTGATGATCATTTTCTCCTGGCGGTTGAATCTCATGACCCAGGGGGAAGAAGATGCCCTGTCCATGGGAATCCAGGTCATCCGATGGCGTATTTTCTACATCCTGGTCAGCACGCTCATGGTGGCCTGTTCCGTGGCCGCTGTGGGAACCGTCGCCTGGATCGGACTCATCGTTCCCCATATTGCCCGGTATCTCACCGGTTCTGAACACAGCCGGCTGATTCCGGCAACCGCTTTCTTAGGCGGATTCTTTCTCATGATCATGGACAGTGTGGCCCGGAGCCTGATGCTGTCCGAAATTCCCATCAGCATTGTCACTTCCATTTTCGGTGCCCCCTTCCTGGGGTACCTGGTCATCAGTGCCGGGAAAGCGAGGTTTTCACATGAATCTGGTCATTGAAAATCTCAGCACCGGATATGGCCGGACACCCGTGATTTCAGGGATTGATCTGGAAGTGGCCCCGGGACGGATCTGCGCCCTCATGGGAAGGAACGGTTCCGGCAAGACCACGTTGCTGCGCTGCATCAACGGGATACTCCCCCTTCTTGACGGCCGGGTAAGGATCATGGGAAAAGATATCCGGAAATTGAGCCGGGTTCAAATTGCAAAAATGATCAGCGTGGTCCCCCAGGTGAGCACGTCCCCTTTTGGATTTTCCTGCATGGATATGGTGCTGATGGCCGGTGCGGCCCGGATAAAGGCCTGGTCTTCCCCGTCCGAAAAAGAAAAACAGAAAGCCCTGGATGTCATGGCGGAAACCGGGATTGACCATATGGCCCGGAGGGGCTTCAACACGTTGTCCGGGGGAGAACGCCAGCTGGTCATGCTGGCCAGGGGACTGTTCCAGGACACCCCCATCATGCTCCTGGACGAGCCCAATTCCCATCTTGATTTTGCCAACCAGCACCGGATCATGGCGCTGATGAAGGCACTGGCCCGGAAAAGAAACATCACCGTGGTCATCACCCTCCATGATCCCAACCTGACCCATTATTACTGCGATGATGTCATCCTGATCCACCAGGGCGGTATCCGGGCCCGGGGCGAGACCCTTTCCACCCTGACCAGCGAGGTGCTGGCCGACGTCCTCGGGGATAATATCCAGTGTGACGTCACCCAGAAAGGCGTGTTTGTGGTGATTCCAAAACAGATTCCTATCAATCTTAATTAGCAGGTGAACAATGAAATGTTATTTTTGTGAACGCCGGTGTGACCTGACAGGAGATCAAAGCTTCTGCGGGATGTACAAGGCTGAAAACGGCCGGGTGGTTGAAGTCTATCCGGACCGGTGGTGCACCTATTCCGCCTCCCGGGTGGAATCGGTCCCGTTTTACCATGCCTACCCTGGATCACGGTCCATGATTATCGGGACCGCCGGTTGCAACTTCAGGTGCCGGTACTGCTCCAATGCCTTTATTGCCTGCCGGGAACCCGGCGACCTCCAGGAGGTGATGTATACGTTTGCACCGGAAAGACTGGTGGCCATGGTCAAAAAGCTCGGATGCCACAATATTATTTTTAATGTCAACGAGCCGGCCGTATCCCTGCCGAGTCTCATGCGGGTCAAGGAATATGCTCAAAAAGAAGGGATCCCCATGGGATGCCTGACCAACGGCTATACCACGGAAGAATCCACCCGGATGCTGGCCGATATTTTTTCCTTTGTCCATATCGGACTGAAGGGGTTTTCCAATGAATTTTACAAAGAATATGTGGGGATCGACGATATTGCTCCCATCCTCAGGAACATCCGGACACTTTCTGAAACCTGCCATGTGGAGATTGCCTCCCCGGTGATAGAAGATGTCAACGACCATGAGCTGTTCGACATTGCCCAGTTCATCCACGATATCCGTCCGGAAATTCCCTGGCATGTGTTCCGGCTGCTGCCAGAGCACAACATGAAAGGATCGGTATATCCGAACATTGAACGGATGAACCAGGCCCTGGAAAGCACCAGGAAACTGCTTCCCTATATCTACTTTCATAATTTTGTAGGGTCCAACTGGGTGAACACCCATTGTCCCGCCTGCGGGGAAGTGGCCATCCGGCGGTTCAGCCTCGGATGCTCCGGGGACCGGCTGGATGAATTCCTGGCCCCGGGCAACAAGTGTCCTGCATGCAGCACCCCCATTGCCCTGCTCGGCACCCGGGTGGCGTGGGATGACGCACGGCAGACAGAAAGGAAGGTGACGATATGAGCCTGGCGATCATCGATGCAAGAGAATGGCAGAATCAGTTTGACCTTGAAAGCGGCCGGATCCAACCCGATGACAGCGCCACGGTTCAGATGGTGCGAAAGGTCCTGGGCCGGCATCCCTACCCGGGAGATGTGGATGACAGGGCCAATCAATGGGTGAGCGCCACGGCCCTGGACCTGATTGAACACTATCATCCCCGTCTGGTATGCCTGAGCTATGTCCAGCAGTTTTTTGCCAGCCGGCATTTTGCCCATTCAAAAGCGGAAAGAGACCGGCTGTTTGGTGCGGCTGTCAAAGAAGCCATGGATTTCATTCAAACATCCGGGTACACCCCTGTCATGATCGGGACCGGCGACATGATCCCCCTGAAAGGGGATATCGATCTTTCCGGGCTGGACGGCCTGGCCATATCTTCCAACTGGTCCGCCCGGTATTGCGGCATTCATTCGCCCAGTACCCGGGACATGGATGACCTGAATACCCTTGAAGGCATCGAACGGATTATTCCCCAAAAAGAATGGATCGATCTGTTTGAAGCGGCACAGCCGGACCTGGATCATGCGGAAGATGATGCGCTGCTGCCGGATTTCCTGGTGGTTTCAAAAGAAGGGTATGCCTTTAAAACCATGGGCGCCACCCTGCGCAAACCGGTTTATATCCCGGCGAATAATTTTGAAGTGCCGGTCTATACGCCCCTGGGCCGTGTGGGTGATTTAAGGGATATCAATTCCCTGATCCACTCGAACCTGGACCGCCATAAAATTGCCCTGATCCTGGTGGAAGGTGTTGGCAGTCACTATTTTCCCGAGAGCCGGTTCATGGTGAAAAATGGTCCGGAATGGTTCTGTTATGAACCCGGAGATGCATTCTACCTGACCCTTTCCACGGGAAAGCACCAGCCGTTTGCCTATCCGGCCGGTTACCGGTATTTTGACCAGGATGCCGACAATATCAAATTCCCGTTTTCCGGTTACATGACCCGCATCCCGGAAAACACCCTGGCCCTGGATTATACTGGAAAAAGCATTGCCGTGGGAAACCGCAGCATGTTCATGCACATGGTCTTCGGCGTGGACATCAGTGTTGAATGCTTTGCGCGTAACCTGTTCAACCAGGGATGCATGGCAGTCATCCATTAAACGGGGTCAGGCTTGGCTTATTGGCTTATTGCATTATTTGACCCGCTGAGAAAGGAAGAATAAAAATGAAACTGAAAATCATTCCGGTGGTCCTGCTGCTTTTCCTGTGCGGCCTTTGCAGTGCGCAGACCGGCCCGGTTGAAAAACGGCTGCACCTTGAAAAGCGGATATCCGACTACCAGGTGAATCCATCCTTCAGAGATGACACATACGGACTGCTCGTGGTTAAAAGTGCGCTCCAGTCCATCAAGGAAGGCTCCGGCGGTATCGGCGCCTGCCTGGTGGATTCCACAACGGGAAGCGTCGTGGAGACCGGGAGTTCCGTGAAGCTGACTGTTCATCGGAACTCAAGCAGATTGCACTGGACCTGTTCCATTTTTCCCACCGGAATTTTGCAAAAAACCGCAAGCCGGCAAATAAGTGACTGCATTGAAAATAAACTGTGAAAAAGGAGATGACCCATGACGGCAGATAATCCATATACCAATGACCGGGATGATCAAAAAGCGGCCCGGCAGATGAATGAAATAGTCAAGACCGTATTTGCACCGATTTACCCGGTGATTGCTGAAGAAATCAAATCCAGGTATAACATCGTCACCGGTAACTGCATTGATCTTGGCTCAGGACCGGCAGCCCTTTCCATCGCCCTTGCAAAGATCACGAATTTGAAACTCCATGCACTGGATAAATCTCCCTACAGCCATGCCATTGCCGTTGAAAATATCCAGGAAGCCGGTCTCGAAGACCGGATCACCCCGGTAAAATCGGACATCACTTCCATGCCTTTTGAGGATAACTTTGCCGACCTGATGATATCCAGGGGGTCGGTCTTTTTCTGGGAAGATCTGCCTGCGGCATTTACTGAAATTTACCGGGTGCTGAAACCGGGTGGTAAAACCCATATCGGCGGCGGATTCGGCACACCGGAAATTAAAAAAGCCATCTTTGAAAAAA
>CAYNHL010000193.1:0-4829 GCA_964397015.1 uncultured Desulfobacterales bacterium
GATCTGAAGCTATTTTTTTATGGCCGCATAAAAATTGTTCCCGGGAGGATTTAATTGAACTTGACCCGCAGCATTTTAATGATAATTGTGATCGTATTGTTTTTTTTCCATTTCCCGTGTTATGCATCTTTATCCGATGTCAACATTGCCGGTATCACTGTTACACCATCAGAGGCGCCCCAGGCCGGAGTCCCTTTTACAGTGACTGTGGATACGTCAAGTTTAGATGGTGCTCCTGTTTACTATAAGTTTTTATACTGTGCCAACTACGGCACCAGTCAATATGACATCACCCCCTGGACGGTGGTCCGGGAATATTCGACATCCAATACAGCCCGGTATGTTTTTAATGAAGCTGGAAAATACGTTGTTGTAGCAAGGGTTGTCACTGATCCGGACAATGAACCTGCGGATCCGCCTATTGTGGGACATGCCGTAGATGTGGGCAACAGAAATGGCGTTACGCCTGTCGGGCTTATTAAAAATCCTGCAACCCCTTCGATTATCGGTCAACCCGTTCAGTTTACAGCCAGTGCCGTGACCGGTATGGAAGATGTCATCTATTACAGGTTTTATTATTGTGCCAATTACGGGACAGGCGAATATGACACGACTCCCTGGACTATGGTTCAGGACTATTCAACTTCAAATACCTGTAACTATACATTTCCTGCATCCGGCGACTATATCGTTGTAGCAAGGGCTGTAACCGATCCGGATGCAGAACCTTCTGCCCTGCCTGTTGTAGGACAGGTCGTAAGCGTGAAGGATGAAGCAGATCATTGCACGCACAGCATTTCCCCAATCGGGGACACTTTTTCTTCAAGCAGCCAGAGCACCTCGGTTTTTATCACCACAACAGGCCCGGACTGTTCCTGGGCTGCTGACAGTAATTTGTCCTGGGTCAGTATCTTTCCTGCCGGCGGTACCGGCAGCAGAAACGTAACTGTATCTGTGATGACCAACACCGGCGGAGCCCGGAGTGGTTCAGTGACCATAGCAGGCAGGACATACTACGTAAGCCAGGAGGAAGGAGACAGCGGGATTGAAGAAGGCCTTCCCTCTGTCGAAATCAGCGCAGACCCGGTTGCAGTGCAGGCAGGAGATTCTGCTGCATTGAACTGGACTGCAACCAGAGCTGACGTTGTTCACATAGACAATGGAATCGGCAGCGTGCCGGTCAGCGGATCCATGGACGTCAGCCCGGCCCGCACAACCACCTATACCCTTACGGCTACAGGACCTGCCGGCACCACCAGTGACAGGGTGACCATCACCGTGCTAGACGATCCCGAACCCCAGCCCCAGGGTTCATTCGGAGCCATGTATAACGATCTGACCCCGGCCGATGCAGTAGTGGAACAATACGATCCCAAAAGATTCTCATTGATAACAGGACAGGTTCTGGACATCAACGATTTTCCCCTGCAGGATGTTTCGATTACCATCCACGGTCATCCGGAATATGGAACCACGCTTTCGGACAGCGACGGGCAATTTACCATTCCAGTGGAAGGCGGCGGCAGCATGAACGTGGTTTTTACAAAAACCAGCTTTATCACCAGCCACCGCCAGGTTTACGTACCCTGGAACAACATCGCGGTGGTAGAGTCTCCGCGGCTTATAGAAGAGGATTCGGCCTCGACCACCCTGACTTTTGACGGTAATCCCGAAACAATAGTGAGTCACCAGTCCACAAAAGTGATCGATGAGTTCGGGTCCCGTGCTGTGACCATGGTTTTTTCAGGGGATAACAAGGCCTTTGTTGTGGACGAAGAGGGCAACGATGTCCAGGAGCTCTCAACCATTACCACCCGGGCGACCGAGTTTGCCACCGAAGAGTCCATGCCCGCCGTTCTCCCGCCCAACGTAGCTTATACTTATTGCGCAGAGCTCAAGGTGGACGGCGTTGACCGGGTACGCTTCCAAAAGCCGGTCGTCACCTGGGTGGATAACTTTCTTGGATTCGAGGTTGGAGAGCCCGTGCCCATCGGATATTACGACCGGGATCGTGGGGTGTGGGCCCCTGCTGACAACGGCATCGTGGTCAGGCTACTTGATACGAGCGGCGACGGCGTGGTGGATGCTCTTGACGCTGACGGCGACGGCCAGCCCGATGACCTGAATGCCAGCGGCTCTTTTGCCGACGAAGTGGAGGGCCTGGACGACCCAGACCGCTACCTTCCAGGCACCACCTTCTGGAGAGTGTCCATAACCCACTTTACCCCCTGGGACTGTAACTGGCCCTATGGCCCACCAGGCGATGCAATTCCCCCAAACTCAGAAGGCGTACCCGATATCGAGCAGCGTGATGATGAAGCACCTGATGATTGTGAACCAGTCAATTCCTATGTCAAAAAAAGGGGCCGGGTGTTTCACGAGGATATCCCGGTTCCGGGTACCGGCCTGACCCTGCACTACGCCTCTGACCGAGTGAAGGGTTACAGGCAGGTGATCACTGTCCCGGCCAGCGGAGATACAGTACCGGCAAGTCTTAAACAGATCGTTGTCAAGGTGGAAGTTGCCGGACGAACCTTTTTAAAAAACCTGGAGCCTTATGCCAACCAGCGGGCTCAATTTGTCTGGGACGGCCTGGACCACCTCGACAGGCGGATAAATGGCGCCATTAATGCCTCAATCGCTATTGGTTTTGTTTATGATGCGGTTTATTTGAACCCGCGTAATATTCCCAGGAGTTTTGCGCAGGCCGGAAGTGATCTTACCGGTATCAGGGCCAGGCAGGAGGTTATCTCCTGGAAGCGTTATCAAAGAAGGGTCGGGGCCGGGGCCGGGACCCTGGCCCACGGCTGGACCCTGGCCGGGCATCACACCCTGAAACCTGGATCAGATCGCCTCTACAAGGGAAACGGCTCGCAGCTTATTAACAGCACCCCGGTAATCACCACCGTAGCCGGTAACGGAACCAATGGTTTCAGCGGTGATAACGGACCAGCCACCGAGGCCAGGCTTTATTATCCAAGAGGAGTAGCAGTGGATCAGACCGGCAATATCTTTATTGCCGATTCAACCAACCACCGCATCCGCAAGGTCGATCCGCAAGGCATCATCACAACCGTGGCCGGTAACGGATCTTCTGGCTTCAGCGGAGATAACGGACTTGCCACCGAAGCCAGTCTTTATCCAAACGGAGTGGCAGTGGACCAGGCAGGTAATATCTTTATTGCCGAACAATCCAGCCACCGCATCCGCAAGGTTGACCCACAAGGCATTATTACAACCGTGGCCGGTAAAGGCTCTTATGGCTTCAGCGGAGATAACGTACCAGCCACCGAGGCCAGGCTTAATTTTCCACATGGAGTAGCAGTGGACCAGGCCGGAAATATCTTTATTGCCGATCAATCCAACCACCGCATCCGCAAGGTTGATCCTGAAGGTATTATCACCACTGTGGCCGGTAACGGATCAAGAGGCTTCAGCGGAGATAACGGTCCCGCTATCGAGGCCGGGCTTAATTTGCCAAAAGAAGTGGTAGTTGATCAGGCCGGCAATCTCTTTATTGCAGACTACGACAACCATCGCATCCGCAAGATTGATACGGAAGGCATTATCACCACCGTGGCCGGCTCCGGCCCCGGCGGCGGACTTATTTTCTCCAGCGGAGACAACGGGCCAGCCACTGAAGCCAAGTTTCAATGGCCAACAGGATTAGCAGTGGATCAGGCCGGTAATATCTTTATTGCAGACTACACCAACCGTCGCATCCGCAAGGTTGATACGGAAGGCATTATCACCACCGTGGCTGGTAACGGCTCTTATGGCTTCAGCGGAGATAACGGTCCCGCCATCGAGGCCAGGCTTAAAAAACCAAGCGCAGTAACAGTGGACCATGTCGGCAATCTGTTAATTTCCGACTATTGGAACAACAGCATCCGCAAGGTTGAGCCGGCTTTCACATCTCACCTTTCATCAGGCGACATTCCTTTTGCCGACCCCAACGGCCTTGGCTATATCATGTCAGCCACGGGCCTGCATAAAAAGACCATCGATCTTGCCACAAGGAAAGTTTTGCGGGAATTCAGCTATGACCAGAATGACAATCTTGTTTCCATAACCGATCAGTTCGGGAACATTACCACCATCGAGTGGCATGCGGACGGCAGACCGAGCGCCATTATCTCGCCCCAAGGTCTCTGGACCGGACTGCAGGTGGATGCCGACAACAACCTAACCCAGATTGTTTTACCGGATAACAGTACATTCCAGTTCACCTACTCCGCAGGTGGCCTGATGACCCTCATGACCGATCCGAACTCCAATTATTTTGAACATCTCTTTGATGAAAACGGCAGGCTCGTAGAGGTTAACGACGAGGAGGGAGGCAAAAGGCAGTACTACAGGCAAATCCTGCAAAACCAGAACATACAGATCGACTCCATTACCGCAGAGGGCGACCGCACCACCAATGTGGACCATACCAGTTCCACCGGGGAGTTTACCTCCACCACCATCTATCCGGATAACAGACAAAGTTTTTTCAAGCGCTCCGCTGACGGACTCAGCGAGGAAAGCACCTTCTCATGCGGTATGAGCACCTTTAAAAAGTACGGCCTTGATCCGGAATATAGGCTGAAATATGTAAAAGAGATGTCCACTCAGTCGCCTTCCGGCCTGACAAGAACCACCCTCTTTGACAAGACCTATCAGGACACCCTTGGCGACAATGTCCCGGATCTGATCACTAAAACCATTACCACCAACAGCAGAACCGTCACTGTGGTAAACGATACCCTGCAGTCGCAAAAGACCGTAACATCTCCCACAGGAAGAACAGTTTTTGTGCACTATGATCCCGAGACCCTTGTTACAAC
>CAYNHL010000194.1:0-4827 GCA_964397015.1 uncultured Desulfobacterales bacterium
GCTTATTGATGCAATAAGCCAATAAGCCAAGCCTGACCCCGTTCTCATTATCTTTTTGTACCGATTTTCAAGATATCGGCAATATTGGCCCCGGGATCCTTGACTGGTTCAATCAGGGAACCGGCACAGGTCATGACGGTGGCGATGCCGGGGCCGTGGCCGGCCAGCAGGCAGTCGCTGTGGACAACGATCCCGATGCTCACCGCCCCTTTTTTATAGGCCCGTCCCCAGGAATTGTCATGGTCCATAAGGGCCACGAAATCACCGAACCGGAGCTGGTCCAGTTTGTAAGCCTTTACCGTGTCCGGATCAGAGGTCATGATATCATAATCACCCGCTGCCACGTGGGCGGAGCCAAGCCCCGATCCCATGCACTGCGCAGGAGCCGTGGCCGCCACTGGCACCTGCAGCCTGCCGTTGTCAAGAGGAACAATGCCCAGCTTTTGCAGAAGATCCGGATCCAGGTTGAACAGCTTGATGTCAGGGTAATCCAGCAGCCTCAACCCCTGGCCCCTGGCCTTGATCATGATCTTGTCCTCGTAGGTCATTTCCTCCATGGCCGCTTTTTCAAAATCTACCATAACGTGTTCGGACCCGCCATGATGACCTGTTACAACGCCTTTGGCCCCCTTTGCCTCTCCGGAAATCACCCGGGCGGTATTGCCCACGCAGGAATACAGCTGCAAAGCATCATTGGGAAATTCGGTAAACTTTTCCGCGTTGGCAGTGGTACTTACCCCGGGCTCCACGTGGTCTCCGGCCCAGCCGAATGCAGTATCACCGACCACCACGTTCAAGGTGATACCGCCGATACTCGGCAGAATAAATGGGCGGCCCTGGTGGTCCACCTTCCAGCCCGGACGTATGCGGGGCATCCCCGGCCGGCACATCAATGAAAATTCAATCAGTTTATCCTCGTTTGTTTTCAGCACCTGCGCCTCCTGGTTCTGGTTCATTTTCGATTGTTTTGAGTTTCAGCAGGAACGGAATGGCCAGCAGGCCGGCTCCCGCAGCAAAGACGAACATCATTTCGAGCCCGGCCAAATCCCCTATCAACCCCACGCCGGTAACGGCCAGGGCACGGACCCCGAAGGAAATCATCATGAACAGCCCATTGGCCGAGGCCGGACTGTCTTTGGCATGATCCTGGACAATGGCAAGCATCACGGGAGTGGTGGACAATACCGTGAACCCGGTAATCATCAGCATCATAACCTGGATAACTCCCGTGGTCATTACAAAACCGAAAATAGCCGCAGGGGCCACGACCAGGACCCAGAACAGCACCCGCTGCCGGCCGACCCAGTCCGATATTGTACCGGCACTTAAAATGCCGGCCACGCCGCAGGCTTCGTAAAGCGTCAAAGCTGCACCGCCAAGCCACAAGCTGCCGGTCTTGGAATTGACATACACACCCAGAAAAACACCCATGGCAGCATGCATGCAGGACCTTGCCGCCAGGATGCCTGCCAGGGGCATCATTACCACCCGTACTTCCAGAAAGGACCTGAGCATCGATCCTTTTTTCCGTATTTTTTCCTTTTTTGCCGCCGGCTCCAGTGTCAGATACAAAAACACCGACGTCAGCATGGCAACGCCCATGACAGGGTAAAACCCTTCCAGTCCGGCCACCGACACAAGCCCGACCGCTATGACGGGTCCCATGGTCCTGGAAAGCTCACCGCCGGTCATAAAAAGGCTCATACCCCGGCCTTTCCTGTTCCCGGACAGCCTGGCCACCATCACCGGTGCCGGCACATGGTAAAGGGCCACGCTGGTCCCAGCCATGAACAGCAGCACCATCAGCACCCAGTAGGACGGGGCGACACCGATCAGGCTCATGGGAACCGCCGTGAGAGTCGGGGCCAGGATCACCAGCCACCGGGCAAGGCCGGTTGAATCGGCGAACAGGCCGATCAATGGATTCAGCAATGCCGGTATCTGCATGACAGTGGACAGCAGGCCGGCCTGAGCAAGGGTCAGCGACAGTTTTTCTATAATCAGCGGCAGAAGCGGAGGCAGAAAACTGGTGTATACATCATGAATAAAATGGGAAAAAGAGACCAGCGAAACCTTACCCATCTGAAATGGCTGTGTTTTCATTCAGGCAGTATTATCAGATCACAATGAAATTGTAAATTGTTTGGGCAGTTACATATCTTTTTTTTCAAATCGGGCCTGATCTGTTCAAAGTCGTTGAAGTCCACAAATATAGTTATGAACCTTATTAATCATCAAGGGTACAGAGAAATACAATTAAAAGCAAATTGATTTGAAAATTCAAACAAATGTGATATCCGGAATAAAGTTCAAGTAACCAAAAAGCCAGGAGGCCAGAATGAAAGCAGCAGATGTTTACAAAAAAAATTGTTTTAAACGGATTATGGTGCTTGTCATTTGTGTTGTTTTGTCACAAGCCCTGTCTGTTCCGGCAGGTGCGGAGATGAGCCAGAATCTCAATTTGACCATGCAACAAAATTTCGGCTCAATGGTATCGATAAATCAAACCCTGTTCAATGTCAGGCTGCCGGTCAATATTTCCAACATGCCCGGCGCATGGAAAAACGCAACTTTAAAAGGTTTTGCCGCGGTCAGCTTTTTGGATGGGTCTGGAGAGTTGATAGGATATGGTTTTGGCCCGGATGGAGAATCTTTGTCCTCTCTGAATGCCGTACTCAATAACGGCAATTATAACGGAACCGTAGTTTTTCCAATCCGGAAAGTGGCGGGGGGGATTTCCGGCAAGACCTGCAGCACTGCGATTGTAGCAGCTCAACTGGGAAACCAGATAATGATAATCGGCACTTCGAGAGGTGGAACGGCACCGAATTCCAATGGATGCATGAATATTTCAAACCTTGAGCCAGGCACGATTCTGTCTTACTGATGATGACCCGTCATGCAAAAGTGACTTTTTATCTATGGATGCACATATCTGACAGGAGTTTATTATGAGATGCATGCACATCAGTCTAATCTTTCTGGCATGGTTCTTGTTCTTGACGATCAGCCCATACCCGGGCCAGGCAAAGTCCCCGATCAAACGCATGCCTGAAATCCAGCAAATGAACCTGCCGGATATCATGCTTCCCCCAGTTGTTTATGCAGGGCCTGTATTGAATGATATAGTAATGAATCCCATCATTTACCAGGGACCGAATTTTTCCGACATTATATTGCCTCCCATCCAGTTTTCCGGGACAGGAGACACAATGACACCAGTACATGTCATCCCCAACCCGATTCCCGGAATCAGGCCTGGAACGAACCGTGTTTCACCAAACCCGCGGTTAAGAGATTGAAACACTGCCTGCGGCCCTGGGCCTGCCAGCCAGCTGGCCGCAGGCCGCAGCCACGGCACCGCCCTTTTCCCAGCGCCTGACTACAAAGATGTCCTCCTGCCTGAGCCACTGGGCAAACCGGTTCAGCTGTTCATCTGAGACAGGGGTGTATTCAAATCCAGCAGCAGGGTTGTGGGCCATCAAATTCAGCCTCACCTTGAGAGGCCGGATGAACCCTGCCAGGGCACGGGCATCCTGCCGGGAATCATTGAATCCTTTGAACAGTATATATTCAAACAGAAAAGTACCCCGCCGGGACAGCGGATAGGAAATCAGGGCCTTTTTCAGGGTTTCCAGCGGAACGCGCCGGTTGATGGGCATGATCACGGACCGCTTTTCATTGTCCGCGGCATGTATGGAAACCGCAAGCCTGATACCCGGCAGATCCATGGCCGCCATGGCCTCGATACCCTCTATGATACCAGCCGTTGAAATGGTGATATGCCGGGGCGCTATGTCAAACCCCTGCTGCTGCGTCAGGATCCTGACCGCCCGGAAAACCGGTTCCAGGTTGTCAAAGGGTTCGCCCATGCCCATGAAAACCACGTTGGCAACGTTGTATCCCAGCACATGCCTTGCGTTGAAGACCTGGCCTGTAATTTCCGCACATGTAAGGTTTCTTGCAAACCCCATGGCCCCGGTCTCACAAAATCGGCACCCCATCCTGCATCCCACCTGGCAAGATATGCAAAGGGTGTTGTACCGGGCCATGGGAACGATCACTGATTCTATCTCAAGACCGTCTGACAGGCGGGTGACAAACTTGAGCAGCGGACCGTCGGACAGGGAGTGCACCACCTTTCCGGGTTCCATAACCAGGGCGGGTTCAAGCTTTCGGGCCAGGCGGGGTGAATTGACAAAAGCTTGTATGGACATGGGATCAAGGTTACCGTCTTTTAAAACTGCCCGGTAGAGGGCGGCTGCATGGAACGACCCCTTATTGAATTTTGTGCGCATGATCTGTACGAGATCCGGCAGCGTCATTTCAAGCATATTTACTTTAAGGGGCTCCATTACATGCAGCTAAAAAGAGGTCATATTTTTGAAAATCTTGTTCAAAGTGGCCTTGCAGGCATCCATCTCGGTTTCGGAAATACCGTCCTGGGCCTCCCTTGTCATGTCATCCACGACACCGACAAGGTCCTTTTTGAACTCCTTTGCCTTGTTGGTCAGGTAGATCAGGCGACTGCGTTTGTCCAGCTGGTCGTTGATCCTTAGCACCACGTTCTTTTTTTCCAGGGCGTTGACCAGACGCGTGATGGACGCCTTGTCCTTGACGGCCATCAGGGCCAGTTCCTGCTGGGACAGTCCGTCCTGGTTGAACAAATGGACCAGCACGCTCCACTGCTCATAGGTAATGTCATATCCTGCGCTGATAAATTTCTTGGAAAGCCGCTTCATGATCGCCCGGGAGGTCCTGCCGACGAGGTATCCGATCGAGTTGTCTATCTGCCTGATTTCTCTGTTCATATGAACCCGCTGTATC
>CAYNHL010000195.1:0-4800 GCA_964397015.1 uncultured Desulfobacterales bacterium
CTCACAAAAGAAGGCAGCTATCCCGCCATAAAATTTTAAATCAAGACCCCGCCGCTCTGCCTTGCCATCCCGCAGGCGACCAGCTATTGACGTTCCATGAATGCAATTTTTTCAGATAGAGATTTTATACAGATTTCCAGGTCACACACTCGTTTTCGCAGATCGGATATGGCTTGACTCTCCTGCCGCAGGTCCCCGGTTGAGGCTGCCTTGTCAGGGGAAGGTGATATCAGCGATTTGAACACGTCTCCAATATGAACCAGTTCATTTTGGCGAGTCAGCTTTTCGGGAGGCTTTTTCTGGTTGGTTTCGACCGGCATTTTCTTTTCGAGTTTTTCCAGGTAGGCCGCGCTTTCCAGGAAGTGTAACCCCAGAACCTCTTTTACAAGGTCAATCGTGTTGTAGCTTTTTTCGCAGTCAAAGCATCTTGCCAGGTTGGTTTTCCGGCTGATGCCGGTATTCATCTTGTGGCAGACATGACAGTTGAACCGATACTGTCCATCATGGATCGCATTATGAATACCCAGGGTTTCAATCACCTTGTCTATGGGGATATGATTGCGGAGTACGAACAGCTGCTGGCGGGTATAGCGGGAGCCGGTCATGGTAATCGCCTTTTAGACTATTCCCGGTTTCGATCTCAGACTCACGCAGTCTTTCATGTTGATCACATTGCTTTGTTCGGTCAGACGATCCAGCAAGGCCGCTGTCAGTTGCGGGTTTTTCAAAAAATCACCCCATTGTTCAAATCCAAGATTTGAGGTGATCAGGGTGCATTTTTTCTTGTGTCTTTTGTGCATCAGGGTAAAAAACAAACCCACCTGCACCGGATCTATTTCTATAAACCCCAGCTCATCTATCAACAAGCAGTCATAGGATGAAAAGGTTTTCAAAATTTTACCTTCCGTATGATCACCAATGGACTGATAAAGAAGTTCCACCAGTTCAGGGAACAAAATAAACCTGCCTTTGTAGCCCTTGTCTATTGCCCGGGTCAAAAAGGCGGTGGCCATGCCTGTCTTTCCCGTACCGGTCGGGCCGATCCAGATGATATTGTGCGGTTTGAGGATGTAATCAAAAGAATCATAGATGGAAAGAATCTTTTTTTTGTTCAACCGGGGCTGCCTGTCAAACGGGAAGGTTTCAATCACAAACGGCTCGGGCATCCTGGCGTGACGTATCCTCCGCTTTCTGGCGTTTTCCTCTTTGAGTTTGTATTCTTGTTCGACAATGCCGGTTAACACACGGACAAAAGAAGAATCCCCTTTTTTGGCGATGTCCATATAGTGATCCCAGTTGGTGTAAAGGTTTCTGAGACCCAGACGTTTCAGCATTTTTTCAAGATGTTCATCCATGATTATCTCCCGGTATCGTTGTCTTCTGAAGGACATTGATAAATGGACAGATCCACGTTTGATGTAAACCGTCCTTCCTGGTATGCCGCTCTGTTTGTGAACTCATTGTCGACTTCAGGCAATGGCATTTCATAATTGGATTGTCGTAAAAACAACCGGATAATATTTTCAAGGTTATCCACACTTTTGACCCGGTATTGCAACGCCCGTTCCACTGCTTTGGTAAACAGGGACAATGCGGTTTTTTTGTATAAACCATACAGCCGCCGGACAAGCGTGTGCCGGGTTTTTCCCTGCATTACCAGAACAAAATCAAGGTATGCATCAATTTCAGGGGCTGCGGAACGTAACAGCCGTTCTTCCTTTGCCGTTGGTTTTTTCCGACGACTTGGACGGTGTTCGGGGGAAGGTCCGCCAATGGGACCGATGCGTTTGTTTTTAACTCCATCCGGGGGGAACTGGTATTCGGCCAGCTTGGTTCGTTTATGATAAATCTCCAAATGATCACAGAACTCAAGCAGTTTGACATCAAACCGCTCCTTGCCCGGCACCCAGTAATAATTCCCGTTAAAAGCGGCATATCCATACTGGTCCGTACCTCTTTCATAGTCAATATAGGGAGGTGTGACATAAGATGGTAATTTATTGAGGAATGTCTGTTCATACTCAAAGGCTTTGGCCGGGATCAACCCGGTTTTGTTCACCGGCCGGTTGACCATCCGGATGGTTGCCCAGTCAAACGCCTGCCGGTTCAGGTCTTCCAGGTTTTTAAAACTGCGCCCGGGAAAAAAATTGGTTTCCACTGTATAAAAACTTCTTTCATTGCCCGCTTTCCTGTTGGCATGGCCAATCTCATGGCAGATAAATTCAAATCCGTATTGTTTGGCAAACTGCTTCATCTCTGGAACAATGACGGCGTTTTTACCGGTTCCGTGAAGACGGGCCAGATTGGTGTTGTCAATGATGCATACAAAAGCCGCATACTCCCAAAAGGTCAATGCCTCATGGATAAAACATTTCATGGCAAACCGGTTGAACTTACGATAAAATTTCAGGTACCGCTTTTTTGAATACCTCATGTAGAGGATGCTGGCCACTATCTTGACCCGAATGGTGCCTAAAAATACACTATAAACCGTCGTGTCATGCTGCATCTCAGCACCGGGCTGATCCGGCCGGTGCTCACACCGTTGATTTCGGGTTTGTCCCAGACCCAGTTCCCGCAAATTCTGTGTCAGGGTGGAATATGCAATACAGATTCCCTTTTCTTCTTCAAGGACTTCATGAACCCTTCGGGCATAGCCGTCACATCTTTGATAAAGGGTTTTGAGGAGCACAGGATCGATTTTAATTTTATCCCGCCGGATGGTTTCCGGCAACTCTCCTTTGCCCTCGATGATCTTGTACACCGTATTGATGCTCACCCCAAGCTGACGGGATATGTTTCGAAGCCCCATCCCTTCAATATAAAGAAGATAAATGGCCTTACGTTTGTTTGCATCGATCATACATCGTCTCCATTGCAAGCTTGAAGCGGTCCATCAAGCTGAGAATCTGCTGAACCAGAATGCCGGCCTGGGCATGAAACGCATCATTGTCCGGGGTATCATCCCGGATACGGAAGGTGACTCTCTGCATATATCGTTGTAAGTATTCCAGGTCCCTGAGCATGTTTTGTTCCGCAGCTGTACAGTCTGTTGACCGGGATGCCGATTCTTTGAGCCGGGACAGTCCCCAGGTAATGTTCCCTTGTTCAATCTGCCGGCGCAGATCCCCGGACCCCTTGAAAAAACCGTTGGCAAGCAGTTCAATGTCACGAATGCTCAATCCTTTTCCGGCCACTACTTTGACAAAGTCATCTACCTGTGCCGCCGATACCGTTTTCATACGTATGAAACGGCGCAGGGTGTACATAAACGAATAGGCCGGGAACATGCCGTCAAAAATCATTTTCTTTACATACCGGCTCATTTCATTGAAAATGCCTGTCCTCATGCTCACCCAGGCATTGCTTTTTTCAAGAAGGCCGGCAATATCAGCAGTGGTCATGCTGTGGACCTTTTGAAGTTCCTCGATAAGTCTGGCCTGCTCCAAAACAGACAGGGGTTTGGCATTTGACATTCGGATCAGTTTGATCACGCCTTGGGGCGCATCACTGCCGAAAGATTGATAGGGTATCACTCGAATATCCAGCTTTCTGGCACACCTGTACCGTTTAAAACCATCCAGAAGAATATAGGGGGGATTGCCGGCATCAACTCCCTTGACCGGTTCCTGAATCCCATTATTGATAATGGAAGCAAGCAGAACATTTTCTGTTTTTCGGGATTTCAACCTAAAAGATTCATACCGCAGGTCCAGATGTGACATTTCTATCTGTTCAACCATCATTTTTCCCTTGCTATAAAAATGACATTCACTTTTATGACGGATTATAATGATGACTGCTAAGATCTTGATTGCAAAGAAGTGTGGAAAGATCAAAAAATATCAATCTGTACGGCAGAAGATCTTATGCCGGGTAAAATACAGGGGAACATAAGGCGTAAAATGCAAAACTGAATAAGACCGGCGTTATCCGGGCAATACTTCACCCGGTTCACGGTCCTGACAATCATTGCCTGTGTTGAGATGCCAGGCCGAACAAAAAACAAGCGCATCGATCTTTCCCGCCGGATTGTTGATAAAACTCGAGGGCAAAAGCATCCGGGCCTCGTATCGTATAATTAGCGATCCGGGTTTTATGGTGAATGACGGTTTCTAAAAACCGGGAAAATTTTACCGTATCCAACAAATCTTCATATTGGATGGCAGGTTCCAGATCTATTTTCGATGATAACAGCAGCATCGCTCCTGCCCTGATCATTGATTCCCAGGAGATCATGCTGCTGATATTGATGAAATCGGCGACATCTTCCAAATGATTGAGTTCACTCTCGATAACATCCAGAGCCCGGGTCAGGCTCAGAAGCCGACTCACCCTTATCCATGTGGCCAGCACCATGAATTTGAGGGATAATCGTCGGTAAGGGACAAGCATCAGTGGCAGCAGGGAAAATGTCACATGATCACATACAATGTGATCCCCTTTTCGAGAACAAAGAAACCGTAAAACTGGCAAATCCGGTATAAAAATCCCTGTTAAAGGACAGGTCGCTGTTCGGAAGTAACAGCCAAGATAGCAGGCACAGTTTATGCCGCCGCAAATAGGACATTTGTCTGAAAAATCGGGAACAGACCATTCGTTGAATTTTTCATAATATTCTTGTAAATCCACTTTTATATGATATGGTATCTGCATGGGGAATTTCTCTTGGGCATCTTTTTATAAAGATTTGTTTGCAACCCAATAGTTATTCCCCTCTCATTTTTTTGCAATCTTTTTTTTAATTTTGGTCCGGGGTATTCATATAAACTCAGGCGGGTGTATCAATTTTGCTCAGCA
>CAYNHL010000196.1:0-4672 GCA_964397015.1 uncultured Desulfobacterales bacterium
CTTTTTACCCCTCATCTGTTCTTTGATGATCAGTTCAACAAGTTTCAGTGCAACTCTTGTATGTAAGGATTGCTGCCTGATTACTGGACCACATGAAGGGTATGTTAAAAATCTAGGTTATTATAGGGACCAGGGAGGGCTAAGACAGTATCAAAGATTGAAAAACAGTGGAGGGACCTGTTCAGGAAGCTGTAGAGGATGTGACGCAGCCAGTGATCTTTTAGAATGGTGTGCTAATGGACAGTTAAGATATGTTGAAAGGAAAGGAGATTGTATACCGTGTTTAGACCTGCCTGAGAGGGGGCCAAGAAACTGGCCGCATTATAAAAGAACAGCATATGGTGGATTAGGGGAAGAGTATTGTAGCGTTGGAGAATGCGCCCCTTATGCAACTGCATACTGGCTTGTGAAAAGCGTTTACTGTCTTGATAATACTATTGATACTGATAATGACGGGATTGTAGATTGTGAAGATAACTGCCCTTGGACACCCAATCCAGATCAGGCAGATTGCGATAATGATGGTAAGGGCGATGTTTGTGATTGTAATATTGATCTGCAACCCGAAAAAACACAAATAGTTCCGGGTCAAAGTACGAAAATAGAGAATTCAGGATGTGGCAGCGTGGAATGGACGGTTACACCGGATGACAATGTCGAGGTCCTATGGAGTGCAACGGATCAGGGGCTTACATTAAAAGCCGTCAGTGGAGAAGGCGATGTTGAGGTTGTCGCTGAATCCACAGGTAACCCGGATTGCAGGGACACCGAAACAATTAAAGTCGGTTGTGGTGCGTGTGAAGGCGAAGGTTGCGATAATGCGGATTTGGGTAGTGTTGATTTTAGCTTCAGCCTTGGAAAGGAAAAACGCGGTATATCCGGTGGCATGGTAAGTTTAAAGTCAGAAGTCATTAATTCGGATCTATATGCTGTTGATGCCTTGGATATTTACTTGAATGGTGAAGGATATCTTGTACGGGAGCAGGGAAACCTGATTCAGATCAATACAAAGGAAATCACTGTAAACGTAATACTTGTGGATGAATTTGGCTATACTTTAGTCATTTATGATTCAGAAGATCGAATTAATACGCCCACACCTCAAGGGCTTTGGGAAATAAGCTCCGATGCCGTTCCACAAACTACCTGGACCATTGAAAATCCAGATCAGACATCTGCTTCAAATCGGATTCGTATAGCCAAGTCAGACTCAGGGATAACCAAGGTGTATGAATACCACAATGATGGAAACACCTGGACATTGAAAAAAGGTGACGCAGATACATTTTTACAGACTACAACCCGGATAGAAACTACCGGACCGGGCAATGTCGAGATTGAAACCGATACCGTGACCGATGAAAATGATGTGGTTGCGTCGAAAATTCAAAGAACCTATAAAACCGTTACTTTTGACACTAAGACCAAGCGTCTGGAAGTGAAAAAAGTCCAAGATCCTGATGGTGCTGCTCTCACTACTATCAAGGAATACTATGAACCGCCCTGCACGGACGGAACCTGCGGCAGGCTAAAACAGGTGACCTATCCTGATGGAACATGGACAGCTTATGAATATGATGCCATGGGGCGGACTGTTAAAAAGTCTGAATCCTGGCTGGATCTGGAAGCGGGTTCTACCCAGGCAAAGGTGACGATCTATGATTTTTCTCCAATTACCGGAAGTGGTGACAGTGCTGAGGATGACCTGGAGCCCAGAACCGTCATCCAGACCGTTAATGGGCAGGTGATTTCCAAAAAATACTACGTGTATATTAATGATCATCAGGACCAGACCCAGAGCCGGATTGAAGAGGTCTGCCTAAATCCGTCTGCCGTATATGGGGCTTCTTCCAATCTGAGAACTATCACGCTTAGAAGGTTGTTTAATGTCGATACACTGGATTTGCCTGATACAGGTAAAATAATATCAGTTGTTTTTCCCGACGGGCAGAAAGAAACTCATACCTATGGGTTTGGTGATTATTCTGCTGCGGTTGATGTCCCGGGAGTCTTCACTGCAGGAACCGGTGAATACATCAAAGAAACCATTACCCACGGCACAACCGCAGCTCCCGGGGGTATTGCCAACCAAACCACACAGGAAGTCAAAGTGTTTGATCCGGTGGGCCGTCTGCTTCTCAATGAAATCCATGTTTATACCGGCAGCGGCTATGAGCGGATCTCCTGGAGTATTAATAAATATGATGATCGGGGCCGCCTGACCGATACCGTAAATTCTGACGGAACCCAAACTCATGTTGCATGGTCCTGCTGTGGCAGGGATTATGAGCAGGATGTGCAGGGGATCGATCACCATTATTTCCATGATGTATTAGGAAGATTGACCGGTGAATCCAAAACCCTTGAATCCAATGATATCAATACCAATTATGTCCTGGACGGCAAAGGCAGACGTCTTGAATCGCAGATCACGGCCCAGGGCATGATCCTGACCTTGTCCAATCAGTACGATATGGCAGGACGGATCCGTCAAAGAACAGATGAAAAGGGGCTGGTTACCGGATATAATTATCCCGATCCCCAAACAACCGAAGTCACGCTGCCCGGCGGAGCCACCCGCATCACCGATCGATACATGGATGGCAGGATTGAAAGCATCACTGGCACGGGCGTGGCGAATCAGTATTATGAATACGGTGTTAACGCCGACGGCAGCCAGTGGACCAAGGTATATCATGGCACGGCGGACAGTGCTCAGTGGGAAAAGACCACCACGGATATGGCAGGCCGGGTAATCATGGTTGAAAAACCGGGATTTATGGCCCTTCAGACCTTGATCCAGGAATATAATGACGCAGGGCGGCTGGTAAGAACCGCATCAAGCGGCCTTGCCGATAACTTATATGCTTACAATAATCTGGGACAGGTGACTTGGACCGGACTGGATGTCAACGCAAACGGCATCCTGGATGCCGCATCCATGGATCGCATCACCAAAACCGATATCCGATATGAAAAGATCGAAACCGACTGGTGGCAGACTACAACCCAGAGCCTTTTCCATATAGATAATCAGGCGGATGAAAAAACCGTGGCCTTAAACAGGAACCGGCTTACGGGTTTAGGGGTGAACAACCTGGTCAAAGAAATCCAGTCCATTGATATCTTTGGTAATGTCACCACGGAAAAGACCTATATCGACAGGGCCGCAAAACAGATGCGGACCATTACTGATGTTCCCGGATCAGATACGAACCGGGAAACCGTAACCCGATACGGCCTGCTGCAAACATCTAAAGACCACACCGGCCTTGAAATTTCATTTGGGTACGATGCCCTTGGACGGCGTACAACCACCACCCATCCCCGAACCGGCACGACCGAAGAATCGTACAACAGTAAAAACCAGGTGGAATGGGTAAAAGATCCCTCCGAGCGCACTACCTTTTTTATATATGACCCGGACTCAGGTCGTAAGATATCCCAGACCGATCCTATGAGCCGCACCACCAGATACCTGTACAATGATATGGGCAGCATCACCCATATCTGGGGGACTGAATATCCGGTTCAGTATCAGTATGACGGTCTCAATCGCATGATCCAAATGCATACCTATAAAACCAAAGACGGGTGGAACAGCGCTGCCTGGCCCCAGGCCAATGATGCGGAGGCTGATGTCACTCAATGGCATTATGATCCGGCCACCGGGCTCTTGGCAGTCAAAGAGGATGCCAAAGGGTATATGACGTTGTATACCTATGAGGATCAGAACCGCCTGAAAACCCGCACCTGGGCACGGCAGGTGAACAACCAGCCTTTGAAGACCATCTATGGATATAACACTGCCGGAGATCTGGAATCTATTGATTATTCCGATACCACACAGGACCTGGCATTTACCAGTAATCGAATGGGCAAACATCACACCATCACCGATGCATCAGGCACCCGTACCCTGACCTATACTGATGATCTCATGCTTTATACCGAAACCATACCGGGCTTTCCAACACTGACAAGGGCTTACGATACCCTGGGCAGACCTTCAGGTTTTACTCTGGGCGAGGATTATACCACTACCTACGGGTATGATAACAAATTCAGGTTTGAAACCCTGTCATGGGATGTAGTAGGCCAGCAGGATACGGCTACCTATGCATATGAGCCCAATGCGGATCTGATCAAGTCGCTGACCCTTTCCACCGGATCCACCACCATCGTTTCTTATGAGCCGGACCGGAATTTGAAATCCCAGGTGCTCAATAGGTACGGTCAAACCGTGATCTCGCGTTATGACTATACCTATGATGATCTGGGCCGCAGAGAAAGCATGGCCTTTACCGGCAACGCCTTTGAAGATCCGCAGCCGCAAATCCCGCTACCGCCGGAACAGGCAATCACGGTCGGCACCACAACCTATACTTCAAATGAACTGAACCAGTATACCAGCATCCAGGATCCTGCCGCTACCCAAACCCGGCTTCATGATGAGGACGGCAACCTGGTCGATGACGGCACCTTGCTCTACACCTGGAATGCGGAAAACCGCCTGATCACCACTGAGCCCAAAACCCCGGCTCAGGATGATCATAAGCTTGAGTTCATCTATGACTACATGGGCCGAAGGGTCAAAAAAGAAGTCCATGTCTACAGTGCCGGCTCATGGCAGCTTGCAAAAGAGCTTTTTTTCATTTACGATGGCTGGAAT
>CAYNHL010000197.1:0-4613 GCA_964397015.1 uncultured Desulfobacterales bacterium
ACCCCTACCCCCTGCTTGATAGCGTTCTTGATCATATACCGGATCAGGCTCTCGGTTATCACGGTCTGGTCTGGTATCATCCACAATAAATCAATTTGTTTTATCCCGTTTTCAAAAATACCGGGAACATCGCTTCTTGAATTCACTTCAAGCAGTTGCAGCACGATGCCGTTTTGTTCAAATCTTTTGGCAGCCTGTGCTGCAAAATCCTTGTTGTGCAAAGGATCAAAAATAAGGCCGGGATTAATATCTGGTGAAAAAGTACCTGTAATTTCATCGACCTGGCGTGAAACAGGTATCTGCAGGCTGACACCGCACAAATCAACGGTTTGAGGCACATTTTTTCCAGGATCCAGAACCATGCAGAATACCCTGGCGGCCACAAGCGGATTTTCGTATGAAAGCACCTGCTGCATGGCAGAAGGCCCGATACCGATCCAGAATGTATATCCCCTTGCCAGCAGATCCAGACATAGTGCACTAAAATCACTTTCTTCAAGATCTTTTATATCAACAAGCTCCATGTCAACGGCATGGTTCTTCAAAACTGATTCTATGCCCTGGGCGGCTTCATGGTAGGGCTTGATAGGATCGGATACAAAAATGGCCGCTTTTCCTGTTTCACCGGCCTGCAATGCTGAAACCAGGAAAAAAACGCATACAACACCTTGCAACAGCCATTTTATACAATGATTCATTGAACACAAAAATACATGAAATTAATCTGCCTGCCCGATGGCGGGAACACCCGTTGTATGGATCCTGTGGCGGAACTCAGAGGTGATCTGGGCCACGTCATCCATGGAATATATCACGTGGGGGGTGATAAATACGGTCAATTCTTTTTTAACCATCGATTCCTTCTGGGAGCCGAATATCCAGCCGATGCCGGGAAGGGCGCTCAAAACCGGAACGCCTTTTTCCTCTTCATTGCCTTCCTGGCTCATGAGCCCGCCTATCATGATGGTCTGCTGGTGGCTCACCGTAAATGTGGTATCGATATTCCTTGTTTTAAAGGAGGGGTATTCCTTCCCGCCGGCGGTCACACCGTCGCCAACATTACTGACCTCCTGTGTGACCTCCATGGTTACAAACCCCTGGTCGTTGATATGGGGTATAACCCGCAAAATGATCCCGGTTTTCCTGTACTGCACAGTAGACTCTACCACATCGTCGTCGTTGGCCACACTCCTGTATTCCGTTGTCACCACCGGGATATCGTCTGCCACATTGATACTGGCCTCCTTGTTGTCGGACGCAAGCACGACCGGTGTAGACAGTACATTCACCCGCCCCTGGCTTGCCAGCATGGACAAAGCAGCCTGCCAGTCATCGGACAGGCCGACGGTAAAAGACATTCCGCTTTCCCCTATGCTCCCTGAAAAATTCTTGGCCCCCACGCTCCCGCCATCCAGGAATTTGGTCCATTCAATACCAAGGTCCGTACTGTCCGTCAGGGTTATATCCGCGATCATGACCTCGATCAGTACCTGGCGGGGCATGATGTCCAGCTGGTTCAATATGTGTTTGACCATCTGGTAATCCGAGGGATAAGCCTCTATTATCAGGGCGTTTCTGTCTTTGTCCGGTGATATCCGGATGGGCCCTTTCAATGTGTCGGCACCAGATTCGGCAGATCCTGTTGTGCGCTGTATTTTTTCGGGTGCTTCCTTTGCTGCCGGCTTTTCAGTTTTTTCAGGCAGTCCGGTAGTCGTGATGGATCCGAAATCCGGTACAGGTGTCTCCTGTGCTTTATCCTCCTTTGCCGGCTCGGCATCGGCCGGGGTCTGTGTTTCCGTGTCCGGGGCCTGAAAAATCTTGGTCAGCAGGGTGCCAAAATCTTCGCAATTGCCGTTCTGCACCTTGTAAACATAAATTTTAGGTGTTGAATCATATCCAGGCGTATCGATCTGTTTCAGCATATCTTCGATCCACTGGAAAATGCCTGTATCAGAGCTCACGGCAATAATGGTATTCAGTCGTTTGACCGGAATCAAAACCGTCCTGGGCTCCATTTTTCCATATGCTTTCAAAACATCGGTAAGCAGCTTTTCCGCCTCCTCGACATCCATGTTCATAACGGGATACAGATGGTGGTTCTTCTGCCTGAAGGTATCTATGTCAAACACCCTCACGAGATCCAGGGCCTTGAGCGCTACGATTCCTTTATCCACCAGCACCATGGTGTTGGAATCATCGTGTACAATAAGGGTTCCTTTTTCCGACAAAAAGGGTTCGATAATCTTGACCATTTCAGTCACATTCATATGCTCCAGGGAGATAATCTGGATAATGGGGCGTTCTCCCGGTGAAATATCAGACACATCCGTACCGGTATACATATTGAGATGCGATTTGGGAGCAGCATCGGTTTTTACAATCCGATAAATGCCGCCGTCCTTAATTGCGGCCAGCCCGCTGGCTTCCAGTATCTGGGAAAAAACCGGAAAAATATCCTCTTTTGAAAGTCCGCCTGCAGTATGGATGGTGACAGCACCGGAGGCATCCGCTTCCAGGATATAATCGATTTTCAATATTTCTGCAAAGGTCCTGATTACCTCTTCCAGGCTGGCGCCGTCAAAATTGAAAACAACATCACCTTTTTTTGACTCCCCTTTTATCCGGTGCGCGTTCAGTCCCTTGACAGGCCTCTGTATCCGGGTGATCTGGGGAGAAAACAGCCGTGCCTCGATCTGGTCGTTTGTAATGGCGTTGTCCTCAATTTGACCTTCCCCTGCCGGTATTCGGGGTTCAGCCCCAGGCCTGTTTTGGGAAAGGGACGGGGAGATGGTTTTTTGCTGCTCAGACTGACTGGAAAATCCGGTATCCACAACAGGTGACTGTTTCTTCTGGGTATGAAGGCAGCCGCCTAAAGACAATGCCATGAGAATCAAGATCCAGAGTGACAGTATTCTTTTTTTTCTGATCATTTTTGTTTTTTAATCCTTTTTTTCCCAAATGGTGTATCCAAAATAATCCATTCATCCTGGTCATCGCTGTCCGTGACTTTTTTGTCACCTGGTTGTTGTGTCTCATCCTTGTCCGAGGCAATGACCACAGACGGGGTTTTCTTGGCTGTGGCAGGTTTTTCAGGTCTGCCTGCACTCTTTTCTTCAGACGCTGCAGGTGGTTTATTTCCATCTTTTTTCTCAAAAACCGGCACCCTGTAATGGGTATCCTGAAAAGCGACAATTACGTGCTCAGGAAGAATCTTTTCAATAATATAGGGCCCTACCTCGTCTTTTTCAGTCACCCGCACCTGTTTCTTACCGTCTTCCCCATCCAGGTCATTTACAAATGCGTATTTAAGAGAGTCGAGGATCATCACCCCGAACACGTTCAAATCTTTTCTTTCCAACACCTCAACTTCCTCAGGCACTGGATCGGGTTCAGGCTCTGCAACCGGTATGGCAGCCGGATCGGGTAATTCAGGAGGGGCAGCGGACTCAGGAGTATGTTCAATACGCTTTTCGTGAAAAAGATTGTCCAAGGCGATAATATTGTAATCTTCCGAAGCTGACAAGGCATGACCCTGAGTAGCGGGATCTGGCCATCGATCCTTTGATGCCGGTGCGGATGGCGGCGGGACCACGACGGCCTGCTGCCATATCATGACCGTCCCTGAAATCAGCAGCAGGGTAAAAAGGGCCAGCAGGAAATTCACCCACCATAGTTTTGAAATCATGATATTCCTTTTTGCATCATTTCTCTTTTCTTGAAAATCCCTGGATTGTCATGACGATATTGAGATCATCGCTTTTGCCTGCCGCAGGTTTGACAATCCGCAATTCCGGTATGGAAAGCAGCATGGGATGTGCCTCGATATGATACAGCATGTTTTTCAGCTGCCGGATCTGCGCCTTGAAGGCAACCTGGACAAAAATTACATTTACATACCGGTATGACTTCTGGTCTGTTTTCCGGGTATTGATGCTGATAAACTCTATATCCTGGCGGGATGCCGCATCCCTGAGAATATTTTGAATTGCCACTCCGGCCAGTTCACTTGACGGCTCTGAAATAAGACGGCTGTATCCTTTTTCAGTACTTGCAGCTACCGCCGGCAGACGTTCTTCAAGCACCGGCAGCATGGCGGCTCTTTTCTGGTACTTTACAATTCTTTCCACCTTGTTCCCGGTGGATGATACGGCCGGAAGGTCCGGTGAAAACCGGTAAACTGCTCCGGCTGCCAGAAGCAGTATGCCCGCGACAATGATAATGATACGTTCTTTTGTCAATATGGATTCAGTTTTCATTTGCCGGCCTGTATGTCATCTTGATGATAAATGATTCCCTGTTGTCCTTTGTGGTGGATATTTTTGATTCAAACCCGGCATTAATGAACAAAGGCGATGATTCGACCGGTTCAAGCAGGCGCGAAGCGTTGGATGACACTCCCTTGATCCTGATGGTGCTGTTTTTAAGATCAAATTCCTGCAGACTGGTATCTGAAGGAAGTATCTTTGTCAATTCGGAGAGTATATCCAGAGTGAGGGTCCGCTCTTTCTGGATTTTCTGCAACTCGCTGCTCTTTTCTTTCAATTCGGCAAGCCTGGTTTCAATTTTTTCAACTCTTTTTGCCTGCTCTGCCACATGTTCAAGGCGGACATCGA
>CAYNHL010000198.1:0-4586 GCA_964397015.1 uncultured Desulfobacterales bacterium
GACGGGGCTCAGGAACGGCTGGATGCGGCCGAAAGCCTCATGAAAAAACTGGAACTGATCCTGGCAGGGGAAGCCCCTTATGATATCTTTATCCGGTGGAAACCCATTGACCAGCAGCCCATTGGATGGGATCCGGATCTCAACGACGGGGTGCGCCTCAACATACGGCCCTTTATGAGCGTGCCGGATATCAGGAAAAAAGGGGCCGGTGTTCTGCGGGACAAGCCCAACATAAAATGGACCAAGGACCGGGGAAAGGATGTGACATCGGCCCCGTGGTATCACATGTTCAATGGAGACCGCATCAATGACCATCACCTGACCTTGTCTGAAAAACGGGCCGCACAGGAGGAAAATCATGGCTGAAGAAAATAAACAGCCCGGAGCTAACACACGCCGGGTGAGTCTGAAAAATCTTTTTCTCGATCCAAATAATTTCCGTTTGATCCATGAATCAGACCAGATCAATGTTCCTGACGAAAAAGTAAAAAACCAGGATGTTGCCATCCGAACATATCGATTGATTACGGGTGAAAAAAATCAGTATATTCAGGATCTCATTGACAGCTTTATAGCCAATGGGTACCTGCCTGTCGATCAAATCCAGGTCAGAGAGATGGACGATGGTGGCTACATTGTCGTTGAAGGAAACCGAAGGATCGCTGCACTGAAATTTCTCCAGAAAGAATATGATCAAAAAAATATCGATCTTGGGAATCTTGATAAAACGATTTTCAGCAAGGTGCCAGTGGTAATGTATGAAGACTCTGATGAGAGGCATTACCTGACGTTAATGGCGCTGAAACACATCAGCGGAAATCGGAAATGGGGAGAATGGAATCAGGCCAAATTATTGGATACCTTGATGAATTCTCATGATCTGTCAGAAGATGATGTCTGCAAACGGGTCGGTATTACCAAAACAGAATTGCGCAGAAGCATTCGGGCGCTTTCTTTGGCCAAACAATATCAGGCTTCTGATTATGGGGATCAGTTCACAGAATCCATGTTTCCCATCTTTCGTGAGGCAGCCAGGAATCCCGCGCTCAAAGCCTGGATTGGCTGGGATGAACAGACCTATTTGGCAAATGATGCCAATAATCTGGAGCTTTTTTTCAGCTGGCTGTCCAAAGAACCGGTAGAAGATGAGAATGACGTAGATCTTTTAGATAATGACAACGGCTATCTTGAACCAGTGATAACCAGACGGGATGATATCATCACTCTCTCAAAAATCTTGAATGACAATCGCGCCCTGGAGCGGTTGAAAGAATACCGGAATTTGAATGAAGTCTATCGAACCAGCCACTTGATTTTCGAAGAAAAAATCAAAGAAGCCGTTCATTCTGTTGTTTCTGATATTGCAACGTTGGGGCAGTTATCTATCCCCCCTGAACAGACACCTCAGCTGGCCGAAGCACTTGGCAAGCTTCGCGGTATTATTGAGAAAGCGCGCAGCAATCATCTGGAAGGAGTTGAGCAGACTTCCGTGTTTTTTGATCGAATCGACTGCCATTTTTCTTTCATCAAGGTCAACAGCTATCGCTGCCTGAACGGTGTGGAAATCAAAAAATTGTCCAGAATCAACCTGTTTGCAGGGCTTAACAACAGTGGCAAAACATCCCTTCTTGAATCAATCTACCTGTTGTGCAAACAAAATGATTTTACCGGCGTGATAGACGTGCTTCGGCGACGAGGCAAAATCCCGGAAAACCATATTCCTTCAAAATGGCTCACGGACCAGCTAAATGAGGAGATGAGGGTTGAAGGTGTTTTTGACAATAAAAAGAGCGTTGTGAAGATCATTCCTTTTCAGGAAGAAACCACCTCTCTGGATCGTACCCGATATTTGAAATCCGTTGACATCCGCACACAATACGACACATGCCAACAACAGTCGTTGACGAGGCTTTACCAGGGACGTGACAGGGAAACACAGGCGGAAAACATCAAACTGCTTTGCAATATTGTATTCAGCACCCCTTTTTTTCTAAACGAGCCTCATCATTACACCGCCTTTTATCATAAAAGCGTTCAATCCAAACTTTTGCCAAGAATATTTACATTCATTCGGGAAAAGGTGGTGTCCACCATTCAGGACATCCGCCTGGTGGATGAATTTCAGCGGTTTCTGGTTGAGGATGATCATTTCACCCAGTCCATGGATTTGACATCCTATGGTGAAGGCATCCAAAGAATGTTTTTCACCTCTTTATTGTTTTCATCTGCCGAAAACGGCATTGTTTTGATCGATGAATTTGAAAATGCCATACACGCAGACTTGATTGCCACTTTTGCGCCATTTGTTCACCTGCTTGCAAAGGAGTTCAACGTTCAGGTTTTTCTTACTACCCACAGCAAAGAATGTATTGATGCGTTTGTGAAAAAAATACCCCCCGAAGATATAACGGATTTTGCTTTTCATGCCCTGGTTCGAAAAGAAAATGAAATGATATCCGTGCGGGAATTTGATGGGAAAGAATTTTCAAGGCTGTTACTGGCAGCCGATGTTGATTTGAGGAGGGCGCAATGAACAGACAGATCAATGCCCTTCTTGCATTTTGTGAAGGACCGCACGATTCCGCTTTTGTCAGAATCGTGTTGAAACAATTAATGAATTTTTCCGTTGAAAAACTGAAATTTTCGGAAATGCCGTCTCCATTTGATAAATTATTTGAAACCGCTGTAAAAACCCACGCGGCTCAGGATATGTCACTGGATATGGCCCATAAATTTTTTCTACCTGACACTGTTTTAAGAAATGACAACACCATTGTATATTTGTTCAACTGTGGTGGGAAAACCCAGTACTCTAAAATCAAAACACTTCTTGCCTCTTATTTACCTCTTTTTCAACAGGCGGAGACATTTGCCCGAGACGCTGAAGAAATTACACAATCGGTCAGATATCTCTTCCTTTATGATACCGATGCAGATGGACTACAAAAAATCACAGAAAATTTGAATCAGGAACTGAAAACAATTGAAGGTGACCGGTTCATCAATAATGACTGGTTGCCTTCAACTTCTGACTTTGGAAAAATTTCCAATGACAAAGCAGTTTTTGTATGGGGCCTCACACCGGAAAAAGGAACCTTGGAAGACATTCTGATTCCGATATTTGAGTTTGATGTCAATAACCAAACCCTTATGGATAAAACAAGAATCACGTTAAATGATATGTTTGAATGGGATATTAATAATCCCCAAGAAACCCGGGCAGTCGCTGAAAATGAAAAATTCCAAAAAGCCTTGCTGACCACAATCGGACAAAGGAAAAAACCTGGCTCCTCAATGAATGTCATTCTTGAACAATCACAAATGATCACACAACAAGCGCTTGCGGCTTCAGACAGGGCAAACGATTTTATAATATTTCTCAACGAATTTCTGGATGAACAATAGAAAAAAAATGATTAAACATCTAAAATTAAAAAATGTCGGTCCAGCCCCCTCGATGTCGCTGGAATTTGGAAAGCGCCTGAACCTGTTGACCGGTGACAACGGGCTGGGTAAAAGTTTCCTCCTGGATATTGCCTGGTGGGCCGTGACCCGCAAATGGCCCAATGAAATCAATCCCAGGCTGACTGCCGGTAAAAAAGCGCTTCCAGCTGACAAAAGAGAAGCAATAATTGAATTTTCATTTACCGGTAAAAGCAAGGAAGAAACCTATAAAAGCCAATATATACCAAAGGATCAGGCCTGGACCGGGCGTGCCGGGCGGCCGGCCAATCCCGGTCTGGTGCTTTATGCCATGTCTGACGGGAGTTTTGCCGTATGGGACCCTGCCCGCAACTATTGGCGGACTCAGGATGGTATGGATGTGCAAGACCGTCCTGCTGCCTATGTGTTCAGTCCAAAAGAGGTCTGGGACGGGCTGCCGGGCCAGGAAAACACCTGGCTGTGCAATGGGCTGATCCGGGACTGGGCCGGATGGCAAAAGGAAAAAGGCGCGGCTTTCAAGCATCTCAAAGAGGTGTTGAAAGTACTGTCACCTTCGACCGGAGAGGTTCTTGAACCAGGCAACCTGACCCGGATCAGCCTGGATGATGTGCGGGATATGCCTACCATCCGCATGCCCTATCAGCAGGATGTGGCCGTTGTTCACGCGTCTTCTGGTATGCGCCGCATCATGGCCCTGGCCTATTTTCTGGTCTGGGCATGGGGGGAACATAAACAGGCAGCCAGTCATTTGCAAGAACCCAAAACACGGCAGATCACCTTTCTGATCGATGAAATAGAATCACACCTGCATCCCAGCTGGCAGCGGACCATCATCCCTGCCCTGCTTTCCGTGACAGAAGCATTGACAAAGAATATTGCTGTGCAGGTAATCACATCCACTCTCTCTCCACTCATTATGACCTCGATTGGACCATTGTTCGATGATAAACAGGATGCCTGTTTTGATTTGGATTTTGAACAAGAAAAAGTGGTCTTGTATCGCCGGGATTTTAAATTTCATGGTGACGTTTGCAAGGCATGTGAAGCCAAACGGCAGGAGTTGTTATGAGAATTCTGTCCCATCTGGTGGAATCAGTCCGGAGTGCGGCAATATACAACCCGGATGTTCAGGTGGCGCCGGC
>CAYNHL010000199.1:0-4573 GCA_964397015.1 uncultured Desulfobacterales bacterium
TGCTCGAAGAAAAAATCGGCAACCTTCCCACGATTGAAGAAGGCAGCAAACGTGCGTTTGGTATCGGGATGGGATCATTTGAAATCCTGAACGTCACCGGAATCCCTTTAGCGGTTCATGCATCCAAAAGTCTTGGAGACGAACTGGGGCTTTTTTACCAGACACCCTCCATTCTACAGGCCCAGATGGACAAAAATGAAGACTGGGATCTTCAAGCAGGAGTGGTTGAAGAAGAAAAAATCAATGCGGTTGTTGACCGGTTTTACGGAATCTGTCTCGGTGTGGCTGCCACCATTGTGGATGAAGGTATTGCAACAATCGAAGATATCGAGCTGGGTGCAAAAATCGGTCTGAGATGGACAAAGGGGCCTTTTGAGATCATGAATCATATCGGTATTGATAAAACCGTGGAGGTCGTCGAAGCCATGACCCGTAAATATCCGGGATTTAAAATGCCAAAGATTCTCATCCAGCAGAAAAAACTGGGTAAGCCCTTTGCGTTTAAACTCGTCAACCTGGAAGTTGCAGAGGATATCGCCTTTATTACCATCAACCGGCCGGATGCCATGAATGCATTGAATGAAGAGGTTGTCGAACAGTTATCCGAGAAGTTTGCCCTGGCAGAAAATGATCCAAAAGTAAAGGGTATTGTTTTCCAGGGTGCGGGAAAAGCCTTTGTGGCAGGGGCGGATATACAGTTTTTTGTCAACCGGGTCAAAACGGATCGTATCAACGATATCGAGGCATTTACCCGGAAAGGGCATGAATTATTCCTTGCCATTGAAAACAGTCCGAAAAAAACCATTGCCTTTCTGGATGGACTCTCGCTGGGCGGGGGAACTGAGATGGCCCTGGCCTGCCAGTCTATAATTGCCACGGAATCCGGTTCCATGGGGTTTCCTGAAACCGGGATCGGTATCATCCCCGGACTTGGCGGTATGTTCCGGATGGAACGGCAGGTCGGTGCCCCTCTTGCCAGGTACTATGTCTTTACAGGAGAGACCCTGAGTGCAAAGCAGGCGTTTGAACTGGGTATTGTTTCCGATATCATCCTCCCGGATGAATTGAACCGGGCAGCCAGGGCAATTATTGACCAGCCGCGGATTGACAAATATCGTGACCGGTCCATTCCTGAAAAATTCCGGAAACGTGCCGAGATTTTTCAAAAAAACAATATTGAAGATTTTCTCAAAGGGAACTTTTCCAAAGAAGATTTTGATGAATTTACAGCCCGGACCATTAAAATCCTTGGATATAAATCACCCATCGCCCTGAAAATTGCAAATGAAGTTCTTGAACACCAGATCAAATTATCCATTGAGCAGGCAAAGGAGTTTGAACTGGGTCAGCTTGACAGGTTATTCCGGACCAAGGATGCCTGGGAGGGTCTGTCTTCTGCCGGCTTGCGGAAACCGGTTTTTACCGGAGAATAATAACTTCGATATTACAATCACTTATCAAAAGGAGCAAGACAGATGTATACCAAAGCGTTTATTCCCTATAAAGGATATTACAGCACCCCCTTTTGCCGGTGGCAGACCAGTTTTGCAAACGAAAATGCCATTTCATTTGCAGCCGGCGTATCAAAAAAATGGCTTGAAAACAAACAGATAGATATCAATACCATTGATTACCTGATTTTCGGGAACACCATCGGACAACACCACCAGTTTTATTCATCACCCTGGGCCGCCGCACTGCTGGGCGCCCGGGCACTGCCTGCCATTGCCATCAGCCAGGCCTGCACTACAGGCGCCACCTGTATGAATATGGCGGCCATGGGCATCGAGAACGGATTGTATGAATCCCCCTATGTACTGACCGCTGACCGTACATCAAACGGCCCCCATACGATCTGGCCGAACCCCAACGGCCCGGGGGGTGAGGTCATCTCTGAAAACTGGAATATGGACAATTTTAATTCAGACCCCAATACCGGTAAAAAAATGGTGGACTCTGCCGAAATAGTGGCAAAAGAAAACGGATTCACCAAAGAGCAGAGTGATGCCCTTGTCCTGAGGCGTTACGAGCAATACCAGATGGGCCTTCAAAACAACAGGGAATTTCAAAAAAGATATATGAAGCCTGTTGAAGTGGCGATTACAAAAAAGAAAGCCCTTCTTGTGGAAGAGGATACAGGGATTATCCCTTCCACCCGGGAGGGACTTGAAACCTTGAAACCTTCCAGTCCGGGGGGTATTTTAAGTTTTGGTGCACAGACACATCCCGCCGACGGCAATGCCGGGATACTTCTGGCCACCCGGGAAAGAGCATTAGAATTAAGCATGGACAACACAATAACCATCCAGGTGATATCCTATGGATACTCCCGTGTGGAAAAGGCCCATATGCCGGCCGCTCCTGTCCCTGCAACCCGCATGGCACTTAAAGATGCCGGATTGACAATAAGTGACATCAAGGTCATAAAAACCCATAATCCGTTCACCGTGAATGATCTGTATTTTGCAGCACAATTCGGGATTGATCCCATGGGAATGAATAACTATGGATCTTCCTTGATATTTGGTCATCCGCAGGGCCCGACAGCCACACGTTTGATTATTGAAGGCATTGAAGAAACCGTCATGGCCGGTGGCGGCTACATGCTCTGGACAGGTTGTGCTGCCGGTGATTGCGGTGCTGCATTAATTTTAAAAATATCCTGATCTTACGAAATAAATTAAAAAAAATGCGGCTCTGGCCGGTAAAGGTGCATCAACCTGGTCAGAACTGCATTTTTTTTGTCTGGAAGAAAAGGAGGGATGATCAGTGTTTGCAGCGTTTATTGGATAAACCAAAAATAAAAAGTTCAAATATTTTTTTTGCCAGGATTTCCGGGGTCACGTTCCCTTCAGGATCATACCATCGATACACCCATGCACACATTCCGACCAGGCAATGGGCATCGATTGCGATATACTCTATGCAAAGCCCTTCCTGCCGGCAGTAATTTTCAAGGGCTTTCCGCCAGAAACCCAGATATTTCCGCTGCTGATCTTTGATCAGGTCATACCATTCCCCGGTCAGACAGTCATCATCGCTCAGGATTAATTTGGTTCTGTATTTATCGGTGCAGTAGGTATTGACCTGATATTTTATATAGGCCTCAATCAGCTCCAGCGGACTCATGGAATCGACGGGAATTTCTTCAATTCCCTGGATCATGTCATCCATATGATCTTTCAATATTTGAAACAGCAGTTCCTCTTTGCTTTTGAAATAATAATAGAGCCCTGCTGTTGTCATTTCCGTTGCTTTTGCGATATCCCGGATAGAAGTCTTGTCATACCCTTTTTGCCACAAAGTTTTTGTAGCAACTTCATAGACCCTGTTTTTCCGTCTTTCTTTTTCTTTAATTTTGTAATCTTTCATCATGCTTCTATATAAAGCAAAACAATTTATTTAACAAGTGATTATAACGAACCCTAAAAACTTGAACTACCTGCGCACAGGCACTTTGGGTGGTAAATCAAATTGACCAACAAAGGGGCTTGAAAAAAAAGCATATTCAATAACCTGTTGTCCAGCCACTGTATCAAGCCCTTGCCAGCACCAGCACATCCACGGAACAAGCGCCGGCATCCATGAGGGTTGCTGCCGCTTCTCGTGCCGTGGCCCCTGTGGTGAACACATCATCCACCAAAAGCACCCTCTTTCCTTTGATCCGGCCTGGCCTTTTTACGGTAAACGCGCCCCTGATATTCTTTTTTCGCTGCACCGGATCGAACCCGGTCTGGGACAATGTCTTTTTTTTGCGCACCATGCAGTAAGGATCCACCTGCCAGGAGGGCCTCAGGCCATACCTGCGGACATGATATTTTTCAAAATGCCTGACAAGCAGATAGGACTGGTTGAAGCCCCGGGTTTTCAATTTTGACACGTGGAGAGGTACCGGCAGGATCCGGTCAATTTGAAACGGATCAAAATACCTGGCAAATGCGTCGAAAAGTGCCGGTCCCAGAAAAGCGGCCGCCCGGATAGTGGAATTGTATTTAAAACGGTGAATACAGTCCCTGATTATACCGCCATAGACAAATGCAGCCCTAACACTGTCCATGGCAGGAGGCCGGGACGTGCAGTCGCTGCAGACCGGTTCCGGTACCGGCAGAATCCGGTCCTTTCTTCCGCAAATCCGGCAGAAAGGAGGATCGAAACAATCATACCCCCTGGCCAGGCACTGACTGCAGAAAAACATCCGGTCCTTATCCCCTGGATGCACTGGAATATCCATCCGGCTTTGGCAGGCCAGGCAGCGCAGCGGAAAAAAACAGCGGACTGCCGCATCGACAATGCCGGCTAGGCCATAAGCCCGATCTGCCTTGCGATAATCTGTCCGAATTGTGAACATGAAACCGCTTCTCCCCCTTCTATCCCGGAAGCCAGGTCCCTGGGAATCCGACGTGAAGCCAGGGCATTGAGGACCCCTTCTTTAACCAGGTATGCCGCCTCTTTCCATCCAAGGTGATCCAGCATCATGGCGCCGGAAAGGATAATCGAGCAGGGATTGGCTATATCCTTCCCTGCAATGTCAGGTGCCGTGCCGTGGGTGGCTTCGAAAACAGCACACTCATCC
>CAYNHL010000200.1:0-4470 GCA_964397015.1 uncultured Desulfobacterales bacterium
ATCGGCATGACCGGCAAGTTTTTCTGCGGCGCGCTGATCAAAGATGCCGCATAACGGCCCCATGGCCTGATAGGGTTCATAGTCTTTCTTAAAGGATCCGTTCATTTTCTTGCAAACAGCGGCACAGGGTTCGCCACATGTTTTCTGCTGTTTTTTGCGGATTGTCTCCTCATTGAACTGTTTCAGGTAATGATCGAGAATGAATCGCTGATGAAGCTCTCTGCGCCGGCTGTCAGGCCAGTAAATGGTGCGGTAGTTGAACGCCAGGATATTGCCGGACATTGCGGCATAGTTGACCCCAAAGGTACCGCCGGTCTCAAGGCCTGGATCATACCGGTATTTGGTGGTGGCCTCCAGATCTTTGGCTGCCATGCGCTGGTTGTATCTGTCCGCAAACCATTGATCCGCCACTTTACGTTCACGAAAATCCTCATCAACATAGGTGCCGCCGTAAATAATCCCGACAATACCGTGCTCCTGGAAAAGCTTGGAACCAAACCCGCCCCGGCCGGCCCAGGTATCCACCGGGGTCAGGCTGCCTTTGCGGATCGGAGCCGAAGCTATGGCCCCGAAATCGGTATACCGTGAGGCCGGTCCTGTTGCCAGCACGGAGACATGCCGCAGAAAATCATCCGGTTCGATCCCGGGAAAATGGAACCGGCCAGAAGGCCGCCGCCGATGGTAAGGCTGTTGTGCTTGAAACTCATGTGAATACCTAAGTCCACAGGCCCGAAAAAATCCCCCACCGGATATCTTTTGAGTCGGTAGAATCCGCTTGCCGCGTCCAGCATCAACACTTTTAAAAAAACTTGCCTGCATGTCATGTTGGGCTTCCCATTCTTATTACTTGGTCTCGAATTTATCCTGCCGGTATGCCTTTACAGTCTCAGCCGTTAAACCAGTGCCGGGTCCGTTTACAGAACCCCACCAGCATCAACATCACCGGTACCTCTATCAAAACCCCAACCACGGTTGCCAGGGCCGCACCGGATGACAGTCCGAAAAGCATTACTGCTGTTGCAATAGCTACCTCAAAATGGTTGGAAGCACCGATCATGGCTGCAGGAGCCGCATCCGCATAGTTGAATTTCATGAACACGGCCCCGGCGTAACCCAGGGCAAAAATCAGGATGGTCTGAATAAATAGTGGAACAGCAATCCACAGGATGGTCAAAGGATTGGCAGTTATAACATCTCCCTTGAAACTGAAAAGCAGAACCAGGGTTACCAGCAGGGCGGTTATGGTCACTGGGGTCAAAATCCCCAGAAATTTTTCCTTGAACCATTTTTCTCCCCTGGCTTTCAGGATCCATATGCGGGAAAAATAGCCGGCTACCAGGGGAAGTGCCACATATATCCCAACGGATAAAAGCAGGGCCTGCCAGGGTATGGGCAGCTTGCCAATCCCCAGAAGAAAACCTCCCAGGACTCCGTACAGCACCAGCATGGTAAGGGAATTGATGGCCACCATAACCAGGGTCAACCCGTCATTGCCGCGGGAGAGATATCCCCACACAAGGACCATGGCAGTACAAGGGGCAATGCCCAGCAGGATGCACCCGGCCAGATAGCTTCGCCACAAAGGGATCTGCAGCATCTTCACTCCTTCGTGAAGCACAACGACCCCATCTCCGTGGGTGGCTCCTACAGGCAGGTCCAGGCCGAAGGGAATTTTCACAAAATCCATGGCCTCGGAGCCGATAAATCCCTTGAATACGAACCCGAGGAAAAACAAAGAAATTGCATACATGGTAAAGGGCTTGATGCACCAGTTGACAAATAGAGTCCAGAATACCGGTTTGCCGCTTTTTCCCGCGCGTATGACGGAAGCAAAATCAATTTTTACCATGATTGGATACATCATGAAAAACAGGCATACAGCAATGGGAATGGACACAACAGGCGCACCGTTTATGTTGATGGCCATTGAGTCCAGGGTTTTGGCCAGACCAGGGGCAATTTTTCCCAGCAGAATGCCGCCGATTATACACAGCCCGATCCACAAGGTCAGGTAGCGTTCAAAAATGCTTGTCATTCTACGATCGTTGTCGACATGGGAACTCATTTTGCCTTTTTCTCCTTATTCGTGGGGTTTTTGTTATCTGTTTATCATATTTATTTCACCAGGTTATCCGGCATATTTTCAACAAATGCCCTGATTTCATCCCTGACTTTCCGGTAGCAGTCCATCTGTGCTTTTTCATCCCCGCCCCTTTTTTCAATTTCTTTGGCCAGGGCCGGGGGATCTTCAAATCCCTGGTGAACCTTTTTTCCTGCCAGAGGAAAATAGGGGCAGGTCTCTTTTGCATGGTCACATACCGTAATCACCACATCCATCTTTTCTTCTTGAAACTCACTGACATGCTTGGAGCGATGGCCTGAAATATCCACACCCGCCTCCTTCATGACCGCAACGGCCACAGGGTCCACACCATGGGTCTCGACCCCGGCAGAAAACACTTCTATCTCATCACCCTTGAGATGCCGGGTCCACCCTTCGGCCATCTGGCTTCTGCACGAATTTCCCGTACACAGAAACAATATTTTCAATTTTTGGTCACCCATGTGTTTTTTCCTTTTTTTTGGAGGGCACTACTTTCGGGCTTCTTGACCCGCCTTGCTTCCAGCTGCTATTTTAAACACAGCTTATTTCAGATGATGAATATTTAAAACGCTTTTTTAAAAAATACCGTCAGGATATTGGAAAACCCAGGTAATTTCAAATGAAAATTTTAATAGAACTGGACCGGGAATTTAATTTTTTCCTGGCAGATAACCATCGATACCGGCCGATAGAGTATTCTTTGATGCGCAAAGCCTCTGTCAAAGATATCATTGAATCCTTAGGCATTCCCCATACAGAAACAGGTTCCATCTGGTTTGACGACCGGGAAATCGATTTTTCCTTTGTTCCGCAGACACCGGGAAAACTGCAGGTGGATGCAGTCCGAAAGCCGTTCAACGTGCTGTCCCCTTCAAAGCTGCGGCCCGTGCCATTAGGATGCTTAAAGTTTATTGCTGATGTAAATGTGCTCAAACTCGGACGGCTTATGATCCTTACAGGCTTTGATGTTGCCTGTTCTTCATCGTTTTCTGACGATGAAATAGCCGACATCGCCCAGGCACAGTCCCGTATTGTCCTGACCCGGGACACCACGCTGCTGAAACGGAAAAAAATTGTGTTTGCCCGGCGTATCAGGTCCAATTTGCCATATGAACAGATGATAGAGGTAATTGATTTTTTCGGGCTTCATAACATGACCGATTTTTTTTCACGGTGCACAACATGTAACAGAAAACTTGTGCCGGTCAGCAAGAATAAGATAACCCACCTTCTCGAACCTAAAACAAAACAGTATTTTTTTGACTTTTTTCAATGCCCCCAATGCCTGAAAATTTTCTGGAAAGGCTCCCACTACGATGCAATGAAAAAGACGTTTTTGCGCCTTGGAGTTTTACAATGAAACCTGACATCGAAAGACCTTGAGAGTCTAAAGACAGGCTGGGTAATTCAAGCAGAAAGTACTAACCTTTCTGCATATACCATTTCGCATCATGGCCCATAGATTTACCCTGCCCTTTGCTTTTCAAGATTATCACAAATTTTTTTTCAAAATTTCTTCGGGCCATTTATTTTGAATATCTTCCTCTCCAGTATAGTACGAGACTTTGGATGCTTCCTGGAATATATCCAATGCAGGCAGAATATTTATTTTTCCGGAATCAGGGTATTCACAGACATCTACATTCGCTTTGGTACGTATGTCCAGGTAAACAAAAGGCTCTTGGCTGTGATTGTAAATCTGATGTGTTCCAGCGGGGCCTTCCTCAAAAAAAATAATGTCATGTTTCGAAATCTTCAAAAAACCTTCCTCAGAACGCAGGGTAGCTTCGCCCTCCAATACGACAAACAGTTCCTCCGCATTTCTGTGAAAATGATATGGATACGAGAACCTGCCCGGAAAAAGTGATTTGATGTCAAAATGAAGATATTTTGACCCGGAGATTTCTTCTAATGGCGAACTCGCTTTCCAGGAGAAATGGGGGATACGGGACTTGTTTTTATTCAGTTTCAAATCGGTGCTGTTAAATATACTTGGCATTCAGTCTCCTCGCTGACTGGTTTGTTGAAATTCATATTACTTTCTCAACTTTTGGGCTTCAACGATGATGCCCGAAAGTTGAGTTAATTTGCTTCAGGACTCAACAATGTTGATATTGTGAAGTGACTCCAAAGTCAAGACCAATTCCGGGAAGCCCGAAAGTTGACTTTTAAATGAAGTCCTGAACAAATATACCCGAAGCGTGATGTATTTGATCTGTCAGGCCTTTGAAAATCCCTTTTTTTTTGCTATGATTTGCTGTTAATAGTATCAGTAACTCAACTTCCGGGCTTCAACGATGATACCCGAAAGTGATGCCCGGGGTCAGGCTTGTTTTATTGTGTTTTTATCAAAAATTGTTTCTTGT
>CAYNHL010000201.1:0-4425 GCA_964397015.1 uncultured Desulfobacterales bacterium
CATGTTAGCGCCGGTGATCAAGGCCACCACCTTTGCCGATTACGGATCGCCCCCCCCTTGTGATAGGTTGATTTATCAGTGCTGTTCGCAGGTGTGTTATTTGAGATGGTTGCACTATTCGTATTTGTATCGATAACTTGCAACACAATCAGCTAAAACGTTATATATAGGGCAGTATAGCGCCCTGGTAATCAATTTTATTGCATTAACGCATCTGCGGTTGGAAGATTTTACTCCCCGGCAGGTGGCAACCTTGGTTTTGAAGAAAAAAAAGCGGGTTTTATACGGAATCGCACAAAACCCGGCAGATGGGAAGTGAAGGGTTATTGGGGTGGGGATTGGGTACCGGGGGTGTTCATGGCATTGGGGCCTTCCGTTCGATAGCTGAGACCGTCCCGGATATTAATAACGTGGGCATTGTGCATCAACCGGTCGATAATTGCATGGGTAACAACCGGATCACCCAAAGTCGGCCCCCAATCTTCAAGACTGATGGAAGAGGTCGTAATAAACGCGGTATTGTCCTGGCAGACGCTGATCAAATCCAGCAGCAGGCTGGGATATTCCGGCTTTGTGCGGATACTGCCCACATTGTCTATGATTAGAAGATCAAAACGGCTTAATGAGGTGATCACCTCATCGGTGGTTTCGTCAGCCAATGAAGTATAAAGCATGGCCAGGAGCTTTTGCAGTGAAAAAAATCGAACCTTAAAACCAGCCCGGCATGCCTGGTCGCCAAGAGCGGCGACAATATGGGTTTTCCCAGTCCCGGTTTTCCCAAAAATTAGCAGCGGCTGCTTTCGGTCTACAAAGGAAAGCGTCATTAAATCTTTGAGATGTTCAACATTCAAACTTGGCTGGAAGTTAAAATCAAAGTTATCGAATGTCATGTTTCTGGGAAAATCAGCTATTTTTAAACGCCTTTCAAGGGAACGGCTCTTTCTTGCATCCATCTGCCTGTCAACGATGTCGGCCAGGAACGCCAAATGGCCGGATTGATTTTTTTGTGCCTTGGCAAGGGCTTGTTCCAGATATTGGGCCATATCCTTGAGGTAAAGCTTGCGCAGCTTTTTTTGAACCTGGTCGTTTAAATTTTCATTCATCCTTGCCATCCTTTGTTGTTTTGTTAATCAGGCGATCATACCTTTCCGGGTTATCCTGCTCCACTGAGCAGGATTTCAAATAATTTCGGACATTGTCGGGCATGCTTTTTCCGGCAGATTTTTTACCTGAAGCTTTGATGCTTTTTCCCTGAATGATACGCAGGATGACGTCGGCACTGAATGAATCAAACCGGGTCGCATGGGCCAGTGCCCCTGAGACCACATCAGCACCATAGCGGTCGGCATATTTAAGGATACGGCCCATATGGTATCCTGCAGCGCTTTTCCGGGTCTCTTTCAATCCGTTATAATAAATCTGCGCCACCTCTCCCAATCTCAAAAAAGCATCTTTGAGCAATTGGCTCTGACCTGTCATCTTCCTGTATAAGGCCTCATGCTCCGGCAACACCTGCCTGTCTTTTTGCGTGTATACATGCCGGCAATCCATTTTTTCATCACACCATATTTCAATGTGATCACGGAACAAACGGACCTGTACGTACCGGCCGATAAGTTCGGGACTGGCAGAGTATCTTTTGTTGTCGATGGCAATACAAAAATCAACGTGTACAAGCCGGATCACCTCTTTAAAAAACTGATCAGTTTTATTCCACGGTACAGGCTTCAACAGGCTTTTTTCCCTTGCCAGACGATCCACCGGCCGTTCCCTGGTAGTGCCGTGAATGCGGACATTGGCTGTGTTTGCCCGCCAGGCATCGGCCTTGTTATTGAGATCTTCAAGATCGATAAACTCCCTTCCTCTCAGGAAATTGTCCTCAATATACCGGAACGGCCTTTCTACCTTGCCGTGCCTCTCTTTTTTGCCAGGTAGAAGGATGACGATCTCAAAGCCATACTCCCGGGCAAACCGTGCAAATACCGGATTGATCCAAACGCTGCCTGTTCCTGTGTGACGACCGACCGTGGTCATATTGTCATAGGTGATTTTGTGAGGAACAGCCTCGATCTCGTTAAAGGCCTCTTCATGCAGCCGAATAACCGATTCCATGGTTTCATCAGAAAAATGGCGTATAAACAGCCACCGGCTGTAACACAATACAAAAGAACCGGTATGCACAACCTCCCGTCGGCCGCCCATGTACACATTGTGAGGGCTCCAGTCCATCTGGCCTTCATCTCCAGGGGCATGGTCAATTGGAGGCCTGGGCACCTTCCATCCTTTGGGCCGGATTTTTCTGATATGATCCTTGAGGATGGAATATCCGCCCGTATATCCCAATTGCCGGACTTCCTCCAACACCCGGACCCCACTGAGATTCTTTTCCTTTACAAGGTAACCGATTTTTGCCTTGTAGGGATCAAGCTTACTTTTGCGGGGCCTGGTTTGAGGTGCATTGACTTCGTTGCAACCCAATGCCCTGCGTACCGCTTTGCGGCTGTGTCCGGTCTGTTTTGCTGTCTGACGGATGGATGCCGTCTGTCCGAACATTCTACGAATACGTTCCTGTTCCTTTTCATTTAACCGACTCATGGTTCCCTCCCGTCAACTCATTGAACTTTTCCATCTGAACCTTGACCCGTCCTATAAAGTATTTAAGGGCAGCGGCTTCATGTCCATTGATTGTGCCGCTGCCAAGACAGCTGTGCAATTTGGACATCTTCGAGAGGATGGCATCAATGATAAAATAATAGCTTTCTTTGTTTTGCCCGACGACTTTCAACGCTTGCCGGGGAGATTCAAGCAAGTGGCGCCTGGCACCGGGATCCCTGGTTTTGCACCACAGATCCACCAGACGGTTCACCTCCCGGGATTTAAGGTTATGCTTTTGAATGGCAAGGGAAAAATCGGGCTGGGTTGCCGGCTGCAACCGTGCCAGTGACGAACCGACCCCGGCGGGGAGCAGCTCAAGTTTAATATCATGAACAATTTCCGGAGCCAGGCTGCGGATCATGGAAAGCCGTCGGCAAACCCAGCTTTTATGCCGCTCAAGGAGTACCGCCGCTTCAACCTGGTTGAGCCCTTCTATCTCGACCAGTTCCCGGACCACCAGGGCCTCCATAATAGTAGAAAATCCATCCGGCCGGTTAAGCAGATAGAGCAATGCTTTGGCTTCTGCAGCACTTTTCTTTAACACAGTAACTTTGAGTGTCTTCATGCCAAGTTGCCTGGCACAACGCTGCCGCTTAAAACCGTCTATTAAAATATGGCATCCCCCATATTCAACCGCAACTACAGCTGTCAGCTGACCGTGCCTGATCAGTGAGGCTGCCATTTTTTCCCGGACACCGGCATGAACCGGCCGAAGAAATCCTAAGCGTAAATCCAGTTGATCCGGACGTAGCTTAATCATTTTTCCTCCTGTGCGAGATCAAGGCTCTTTGTGATTATCCGGTGTATAGTAGCAGGATCATGCTGTTCCATATCTTTGGCAGTGACAAGGGCCGATGATGAACCCATCGCCTTTCCGGGCAGAGACAGTACCTGGAACAAACGGCCGTCAAACCCGATGAGGTCCTTGTCTATCAGGCTGTTCCTGGCCAGAATATATTCATCCGGGGTAATAGCGACCAATGAACAGATCTTGTCAAAACTGTAATAAGATATGCCCTGACGATCTCCTGCCATCACCAGAAAAAAATAAAGCAGCAGTTCATGGTGGTTCAGGCTGGCCCAAAAACCCTGCCGCAAAAAACGATGGCTGATCCAGGCAAAACTGCCGTCAATTTTCCTGACCCTGTCGCAGACAAGCGGTTTTTTATTAATCATTTCATCCTCCCTGAGAATATGTTGACAGCAAACGGCTGCTTTCATATCGGTTGCCATACCCCCGCCGGGGAAAATGATCCACAATTTGACCTGTTTTTCCACAAAAACGGCAACAGGGCATGGCAGACGACAATACTTCAGGGACGTTATCATGGTCCAAACCGGGTGTTGAAGATGTATCATCCATGGTTTTTTTTGATCGCTGCAGTCTTCGTCGTCTTTCCTGCTGTCGGTGGGCTTCTTTGCCTTTTTCTGTCTGTCGGTATTTTTGTTGTGCCTTGCGATGGGCTTCTCTACGGGCAGCCTTTCTGCACTCCTTACTGCAATAGGCCTGGCCCCGCCAGCAACTATGACAGATGAAAAAATCAAGAAGACATCGCTTGCACTTGATATGCTTTAATAAAACCACAGCCATCTCCGTTCTTGTCAAAAAACGGAAGTCGTGGTTAAATGAGGATGCAGATGGACTTCCGTCGCGTAACCGGATATCTGCACGAAGGTCCGAAGTTGCTGCTTCGGGCCTTCCCCCTTCCTCTTATGGCAAAATATTTATCGCTTTGCCAGGATAAGAAAAAGAATGAAATCCAAAGAAAA
>CAYNHL010000202.1:0-4392 GCA_964397015.1 uncultured Desulfobacterales bacterium
TTGAAAATGCCTTTGGGTCTTCTGCGCTGTTCCATCCTTCGACGGTGGCATATACCGGGCAGGGAGCCCCGTTAACCAATCCGGAAGCATGATCCGGATGAAAATGTGTCAGGACAATGGCATCCGGATTTACGTTCCTGATTTTTCCCTGCCACGTACTGCCGCAGTCCACCATTACCTTTCTGCCCAGATAGGATACCAGCAGGGAGGCATGCATCCGGTGCCTGCGGCTGCTGGAATCGATATACCCTCTTGTGCCCAGAAAAGTCAGTTTCATAGACCTTTCTCCAGAATCTCACGAAATTTGTTCTCGCCTATAATCCGGATTGATTTTTCCTTTTCGGCTTCTTCGCGTTTGCTGCCCGGATCTTTTCCCGCCACCAGGTAATCTGTCCGGCCGCTGATACTGGAAGTCGCACTTGCCCCCTTGTCTTCCACTTTCTTTTTCGCTTCAGAGCGTGTAAATCCTTCCAGCTCACCAGTAAAAACAAACGTAAGGCCTTTCAGTGATTCATCTTTTTTTCCGGACACATCTTCAACTTCAACGCCTTTCTCAAACAGATGTTCCAGGACTTTTATGTTGGTCTTGTCACCAAAAAAACCGGACACACTGTCAGCGATCTGAGGACCGATCTCCGGAATTTTTTTCAACTTGTCGGCAGGGGTCTTTTGCAGTGCTTCCAGGCTGCCGAATTCAGCGGCAATGACCCCTGCCATGTGAATGCCCACATGACGGATTCCCAGGGAATAAAGAAAACGGTCCAGGGGTGCCTTTTTGGATGACTGAATGGATTCATGAAGCTGTTCTGCCGATTTAGCGGCAAAGCCTTCCAGTTTTCTGATATCGCCGACCGTCAATTCATAAAGATCTGCAATCTCTTTCACCATGCTTTTTTCTACCAGGGCACTGACTGTTTTGTTTCCAAGATGTGGAATATTCATGGCCTCTCTTGAAGCAAAGTGAATAATGGAACCTTCGAGCTGGGCGAAGCAGGCCAGACCGCCGGCACAGTAGTGGTATGCGCCCTCCCTGTAGACACCGGAACCGCAGACCGGGCACTTTTGGGGCATTTGAAATGGTTCCGGGCGGGGTTTTCCGCTCTCCTTTATACGTTCCACCACCTCGGGTATGACATCGCCGGCTCTTTGTATCCTGACCTTGTCTCCGGATCTTATGTCCTTGTGCTGTACCTCGTTCGCATTGTGCAATGTTGCCCGGCTCACCGTGACCCCGCCCACATCAACCGGTTCCAGGAGTGCCACCGGTGTGAGTTTCCCGGTTCTGCCCACCTGGACAACGATATCGGCAAGGCGGGTGATTTCCTTTTTTTGCTCAAATTTCCAGGCAATCGCCCAGCGGGGAGACCGCTGCCGTGTACCCATTTTTTTTCTGACATGGTAATCGTTCACTTTCATTACCACCCCGTCTATTTCGAATCCCAGCGTGTCCCTGTTTTCTTCCATGCTGCGGTGATATTCTCTGACTTCCTCGATCGATGAAACTTTCCTGTTTTTTTTTGAAACCTTAAGTCCCCATTCCGGCAGTTTTTGAAGCAGGTTCCAGTGGTTTTCAGGAAGATCCCCCTCTATTTCCAGCAACTCGTAAAAAAACAGGGTCAACGGTTTGTCCGCCACTTTGGAAGGATCCAGCTGCCGAATGATACCGGCAGCGGCATTCCGTGGATTGGCAAAGGGTTCTTTACCGTTTTCCACACGTTTTCGGTTCAGGTCCTGAAATCCCTTCCTGGGCATGATAACCTCGGCACGTAATGCAATAAAAGAAGGGAGGCCTTTCTTTTTTTGAAGCCTGAGCGGCATCGCACCGATCGTCTTGAGATTCCGGCTGATATCCTCTCCGGTTTCGCCATCACCCCGGGTGGCACCGTACTGGAAAACGCCGTCCCGGTAGGCCACTTCCACGGAAAGGCCGTCAAACTTCGGTTCCATCACATATATGTCCTTTCTGGATGAAAAGCGATCCGCAATCCTGTGATGGAATTCCCTTATTTTTTCTTCCGCCATAACGGCATCGAGGCTGAGCATGACGGCAACATGTTTTCTTTTTTTCAGGCTGTCCAGGGGAGGCGCACCCACCTTTCGGGTTGGAGAATCGTTGGAACGAAAGTCGGGCCAGGTGTTCTCCAGTTCCTGCAACCGGGCGAAAAGAGCGTCATAGGTCTTATCGGATATTTCGGGTCGATTTTTCACATAGTAGAGATAATCATGATATTCAATGGCTTCTCGAAGATCCCGGACCTGGTCTTCAGCCTCCTGCCGGGAAAGCGCTTCCGGATTCTTGAAATTTGTATCGGGATCATACTTGAAATCCATTGTCTACCCCCTTTTCAAGCTTTTTCTTACTTGTTCCAGACTGCGGGTATTGAGCACATCCCCGGCTTCAAGCCATCCCCTTCGAGCCTGTCCAGCGCCACCTCTTCGATGGTGTGATGGCCGTCGAATTTTTTCGTATATATATGTCAGGTTTCCTTTTATGTCCTCCAGCCATACAAGATATTGTGAACCGCCATATCAATTATCCATCATGTTTTTCAGGGCCATGGCATTTTCTGCGGCATAGCCGTGCTGATCATTGTCAAAATAGCAAAAGACATCCCGGCCCTTGCCGGCCCAGGTGGTCATGGCGCCTACCCAGCCTGCCAGTGTCTTATTGTCGTAAGATCCCTGGTAAGCACCGCCGGGGCCATGAAGCCTTATATAGATAAAATCCGCTGTCACTTTGCGGGGAGACAGTCGTTTATCGAGATGATAAATACAAAAAGCGGCATTGTGATCTTCCAGGATGGAATAGACATTCTCATTGAACCAGCTTTCATCCCTGAATTCCAATACATACCGGTAACCGGAAGGAAGAATGGACAAAAAGGAATCAAGCCTTTCCGGATTGCATTTCCATCTTGGAGGTAGTTGAAACAGGACCGGTCCCAGCTTTTTTCCGAGGATTTTTGTGGAATCCATAAATCGATCCACCGGCGCCTGCGGATCTTTCAATTTCTTCATGTGGGTGATGTAGCGGCTTGCCTTGACAGAAAAAATAAAATTTTCAGGCACGCTGTCTATCCATCCCTGGAATGTGTCTTTTGAAGGCATCTGATAAAAGGAGTTATTTATCTCGACCGTTTCAAAATTTTCGGCATAACAGGACAGCAGGCCAGACGGCTCTATTTTTTCGGGATAGAAAACACCTTTCCAGTGATTGTAATTCCAACCGGACGTTCCTGCATGAATCCGTTTTCTGATTTTATCTTTCATTCTTCCAGACCTTTTTCCATCAAGCGCAAAACCAGTCTGAATAACCCGGACTACACCCCAGGTCATTCATCCTTTATTCCCAAGGTTTTTCATCATCCCGATCCAGAGCTGATAGGCGATAAAATACCTGTATACATCCGCCACATAGTCAACCACTTCATGCCCGATCATCTGCGCTGCCGTCTTCTCGACATTGAAAAACCATTTATCAGGATTCCGCCCTTTTTTTCCGGTTATATTCCGCACTTCCATAATCCTGTCCGGGCCGGCATTATATGCGGCCAGACTCAACAAAATCTGATCTTCCATGGATATGTCTGATTTGTCAAAGTAGCGAGTTCTTAAATGATGCAGATATCTTACACCGGCATGAATATTTTTTTCCAGGTCATTGATATTTTCCATACCCACATTCGGGGCGGCTGCGGTCTCAGGAAGGAGCTGCATGATACCTAAAGCCCCTTCCGGGCTTATTTTTCCCTGGTCAAGCCTGGACTCTTTATAGGCCACGGCCAAGACCAAAAAAGGACTGAACCCGTAATTTTCACCATAGTTCTTAATCAATTTGAAAAGGCGGGAAAATTGATCCCCTGTATTGTACCAGCGGGTATTTATCATCCATTTTGGGTCCCGGTAATACCGGTCATATAAAATATTGCCCAGTCGGTGGCCTTTCCCGTTTTTTTCAATAAACCGGTTGACAGTGTCCATCAATTCACTGTTTCCCCTGTACACTGCCAGGGAAACATTCGTGCCGGAATGCTCTTCTAACGGCTGTTTCTGCCTTTTGATATCAGGCAGTGACGGGATCCATGCATTCACGATATGCTCATCCATCACTGCATAGTGAATCATCCCTGAATCCAGTTGCTCAAGGATATCTTCAATCTCAAAACATTTGATGGCAGGTTTTATAAGGATACCTCCATTTTTCTTTTTAAACCTGACGTGATTCATTTTTCTCAATATAATTTCACTGCTGCTTCCGGGGTACACATGGACAGGCCTCCCCCGCAGATCTTCAATGGAGCCAATTCCCGGAGCGCCTGCATTCTGTACGATAATAGCCCGGACACCCTCGATATATGGCCGGGAAAAAGTAAAAGATCCATTGCCCCTTTC
>CAYNHL010000203.1:0-4372 GCA_964397015.1 uncultured Desulfobacterales bacterium
AAAATTTCAGATATGTGATAGCGGAGTCGTATTTTTTTCTGACAAAAATGCTGGAGGAGAAAGATAATGGTCACTCCTGCTGTTTTTCCCGAATACAGCATGAGATTGTACATTGCTGGAAACGAACGCAATTCAGTTATGGCACAAAAAAATATCACAAAAATATGTCTCGCCTATTTAAAAGACAACTGCAACCTGGAAATTATCGACGTATTTGAAAATCATATGGCTGCCATAGAGGAAAACATTCTGCTCGCCCCGACCCTGGTCATTGACACACCCAAGCGTGAAATCATCATCGGCAACCTGCAAAATGAACACCAGATCCTAACCTTACTGGGAATAACATGAAGTCTGCAAAACCCACATACCATGACCTTGAAAACCAGCTGGCCCAGGCCCAGAAAATTCTGACAGCCATTCAGCAGGGCCAGGTTGACGCTATCGTTGGAGACGACCGGCATATGCAGCTGCTCGCATTGAAACAAACCATCGACATGCTTCGACTGAATGAACGCAATTTTCACGCACTGGCCGACACAAACCTGATCGGAATAGGATTTGGTGACAGCAAGGGCAATGTAACCTATATCAATAATGAGATGCTGCGCATGACCGGCTACAGCCGTGCGGATGCAATTGCGGGACGAATCAACTGGGAAAAATGCCTGGCACCTGAAAACCGGCTTGATACAGGAACATGGTCGGAGCGCCTGATGAACCAGGAGGTGATATCGGTCCAGGAATGGACATTCCTGCGTCCTGACGGGGGACGTACACCGGTTCTGGGAGCCGCCTCCCGGATCACATCTCCCGACGGACTGCTTGTGATAATTGCCCTGGACCGCACGCAGGTACTCCAGGCTGAAACCCGTTCATGGAAAAGCGACCAGCGGTTGCGTATCGCAGCAGATTCCCTGAACATAGGTATCTTTGAATGGAATCTTACCAAAGATACGGCCTTCTGGGAAAATGAGCAAATGTACCACATTCTAGGGCATTCCCGCGAACTGCCGCCCTTATGTTATTCGGATTTTCTGGAACAGGCGGTGGACTTTCGGGACCGAAAAGCTTTTGCCCATGAATTTTCAAAGGCGCGGCAACCGGGGAATTTTTTCTCTTTTATCTGCCGCATTCACCGGCCGGGCAGCAGCAGCACCTTTTCCTGGATAGAGATATCCGGCAGATTTTACCAGAATGATTCTGATTTATCACTGTGCATGATCGGTATTGCACAGGATATTTCCGAGCAAAAAGAATATGAACAGGCCATAGAGAAAATCAATGACCAGCTTGAACAACACGTCCGGAACCGCACAGCCAAAATCCAGCGCCAGTCGGAGCGGATGCGGATTCTGGCTACCAAGCTCGGCCAGGTTGAGCAAAAAGAACGTAACCGCCTGGCTGCGGTTCTCCATGACCACATTCAGCCGCTTGTCGTGGGTGCACGCATGCATTTATGGGATATTCACCGTAAAGAGGATATTGACCAGGCCCGTCAAGTCGCCCATAAAATTGAGGGAATTCTGGAAGAAACCCTGGTAGAACTGCGGTCACTTACGGCAGATCTTTCTCCTGCCGCAATATTGAACGATGGCCTGGCCGGTGGCGTAAACTGGCTGGTAAACTACATGAAAAAAAAGTTTGGTTTTACCCTAGAATCCCGGGTAGACGATAACATCGATCCGATTTCGGAAAACACCTGTTATCTGCTTTTCCAGTGTCTTAAAGAACTTCTTTTAAATGTGGTAAAACATTCTGGAGAAAGCCGGGCAACTGTTTCCATCGAGCGGACACAAAATCATAAAATAAAAATACGTATCTGCGACAAAGGTCATGGATTCGAGCCGGATACGTTTGAGGAAACACAAGAAGACAATATAACATCTCTGGGACTGTTCAGTATCGAGGAAAGGCTGAAGGATATTGGCGGCCGGATGGTAATTGATTCAGCACCCGGTCGGGGCACCACCGTCACCCTGACAGCGCCGGAGGGTGAAACAGGTGAAACCTCAGAATCTATGCACAAAAGACGTGCAAACGACAAACCTGCTGTCCCGGTTTACAATCCGGAAGACAGCATCGGTATTCTCATTGTAGACGACCATAAGCTGCTGCGTGAAGGACTTACGGGCCTGCTGCAGATGGAAACCGATTTTGAGATATTAGGTGAGGCCGCAGACGCAGATACGGCAATTATGCTGGCTGAAAAACTGAAACCTGACGTGGTTCTCATGGATGTGAATCTGGGAGAAAAAACCGGCATGGACGCCACGGAGCAGATTCTGTCAAAAAATCCGCACATCAAGGTTATCGCACTTTCCATGCACAGGGATAAAAAAGTTATCAATGCCATGTATCAAGCCGGTGCATCTGCCTTTCTCAACAAGACGGTGACCTCGGACAAGCTCATAGACAAAGTACGTGGTTGTATTTCTGATGGCTGATCTTTGTTTTTGCTTTGCAGTTTTTGCTGTCCGGTGATGTTTGATTATACCGGTTCTGCCCCTCACCTGTTTTTTTGACCTATGGCTTCAAATCCTGAAACAATATCCAGCAGTTCTTCTGTAATTGACATCTGGCGAAGCTGGTTGTACTGGTTTTCGAGATCTTCCATCAATTCTTCAATGTTTTTCTGGGCCCCCTGCATGGCTGCCAGGCGTGCGGCATTTTCACTGGCCAGGGATTCCACATAGGCCCTGAATATTGTAATAAAAAGGTATTCACGGATCAAGCTGGACAACAGCTGGTCGGGCTCCATAGTGAACATGGGCAGGCTTGAAGAATCCCAGGTACGATAGCGATGCTGTAAAAGCCACCGGGCATCGATGGGCAGCAGATGAACCTTATGGGGGGTATATCCGGCAGCGAATTCAGGCCGGGCATAAAACAGCAGGACGTGATCCACATCCGTACTGGACTGCCAGGTATCGATGGCCATTAAAATTTCTCCCACATGGGGAGTGATTGTATTTACAGAACCGGGCAGTTCCCTTATTTCATCACAATCGATGCCGGCATCTTCCAGCAGCCCCCCTGCTCTGGTTCCGACACAAACCACCGGCATCTGCCCTGAATCCCTTTCGGTTTGCACCAGTTGGTCCAGGGCATGGGCTGTCACCTGTTCATTGAGTGACCCGCACATACCCTGGTCCGATCCGAATATGACCGCTCCGGGTTTTTTTCTTGCAGAACGCCGGGTATAAAGCCGGGTATCAGGATCATGGCGCAGCACGATACCGAGCGCCATTTCAATGGTATGGGCATAATCCACTAGAGACCGGGATGCCTCTTCATACTGATGGATATTAACCGCTGCCAGTGACTTCATTGTCCGCACCACCGAGTGCAGATCACCGGTACTGTCTATCCTGCGTTTAAGCTGCGCCAGGGTCTGCATCCAGGGATTCTCCGGTGTTGGATTTTACGGCGTTTCGCGCAGACTGAACAAGGGTGTCAATGGCTTTTTCATCAATTTTTTCCCCTGCGGTAATCGTGTCCATCACCTCTTTGTGGTCGGTATTGGCTGCCTTGCGTATGTTTTCCTGGGCTTTAAAGATATCAGCCAGTGCAATATCATCCAGTACCCCGTGGGTCATGGCAATCAGAACGGCAATCTGATCCGCTGCCGGCAGAGGGGAGTACCGGTATTGCTTTAAAATTTCGCGTATCCTCCGCCCCCTGGACAGTTTTTTTTGTGTATCTTCATCAAGGCGGGCCCCGAACCGTGAAAACGATTCCAGTTCTTCAAACTGGGAATAGGTAAGGCGCAGGTCTCCGGCAACAGTTCGGTAGGCCGGCAGCTGAGCCTTGCCTCCCACACGGGACACGGATTTTCCCACATCCACCGCCGGCAGTATGCCTTTTCTGAAAAACAGAGGAGACAGATAAATCTGCCCGTCTGTTATGGAAATCAGGTTGGTGGGAATGTATGCTGAAATATTCTGTGCTTCGGTTTCAATTATGGGAAGGGCGGTCAAAGATCCCCCTCCCTTATCTTCAATCAGGTGCGTGGACCGTTCGAGCAGGCGGGCATGGATATAAAAAATATCACCGGGATAGGCTTCCCTGCCGGGGGGCCGGCGCAGCAGCAGCGACAACTCGCGATAGGCCCGGGCATGACGGGTCAGATCATCATATACAATAAGGACATCTTTTCCCTGATGCATGAAATGCTCTGCCATGGCCGTAGCGGTATAAGGGGCCATAAACTGCAGGCCCGGCGGATCTTCTTCCGTAGAAACCACGGCAAAAGAATAAGACATGGCATCATTCTCGGTAAGTTCGGCAATGACCTTGGCAAGAGCTGAGCCCCGCTTTCCAATACCACAGTAGATACAGACCACATCCTTTCCCTTCTGATTGGCGATTG
>CAYNHL010000204.1:0-4314 GCA_964397015.1 uncultured Desulfobacterales bacterium
TCTGGGTTTTTCTGCCGCTTTCTTTTGAAGGACATATTATATGGCAATACGGCTGGATTCACGTTTCAGAAGAGGGTATCTGGAAGAGTGTTGAAATAAGCGTCAAATCCGTTACAATTGTGCTTTTTTTCACCGCCCTGGTTGCGACCATGACAGTGGCGGCAATGGGCCAGGGCATGCACCGGCTCAAGGTACCGGACAAGCTGGTGTTCATTTTCCTGATGACCTACAGGTATATATCCGTGATGCAGGATGAATATAACCGCCTGTGGCGAGCAGCGGTCTTCAGGGGGTTCAGGCCCGGCACCAACCTGCATTCCTACCGTACCTTCGCCTATCTGGCGGGCATGCTGTTCGTCAGGGCGTCCTGCAGGGCCCAGCGGGTAAACCGTGCAATGATATGCCGGGGGTTTACGGGGCGGTTCCTGTCCCTTGACGTATACCGCTTCAATGTAATAGACTTTGTCTTCACCTTTACCAGCGCCGCGCTTGCGCTGTTACTTTTTATGACCGAATATTTCAGGATCGCGACTTGACTGATAAAGACTGTATAATAAGGCTCACAGACATTTCGTTCGCCTATGCCGGGTCTGAGCACAATGTCCTTGATGGATTGAGCCTGGAGATCAAATCCGGGGACCGTATCGGCATGGTGGCGCCCAATGGAAGCGGCAAGACCACGCTGTTCCATACCATCATGGGATTGTGCATACCTTTGTCCGGGACCATCGAGCTGTTCAACCGTCCCATGAAAACCCGGGATGACTTCAAGGCGGTGCGTACCAGGATCGGGCTTTTATTCCAGGATGCGGACGATCAGCTTTTCTGTCCCACGGTCCTGGATGATGTGGCCTTCGGTCCCCTGAACCTCGGTCATTCCAGGGCAGGTGCAATGGAAACGGCCCGGGAAATCCTGGCCAGCCTCGGGTTGGAAAAAATACAGGACAGTATCACCCACCGGCTTTCAGGCGGGCAGAAACGCCTGGTTGCACTTGCTGCGGTACTGGCCATGAAGCCTGCTGTCCTGCTCCTCGATGAGCCCACAGCAGGCCTGGACCGCAGTGTCAAGGACAAACTGGTCGATATCCTGAACAACCTTGATATAACATGCATGGCCATCTCCCATGAATTCGATTTTATCCGCCAGGTCACGGACAGGATTTTTTCAATGGAAGACGGAAAAATATTGACCGATGAAGACATCCAGGTCCACCGGCATGAACATATTCACAAACACGGTACCCGGCCCCATGTTCATGCCTGAATTCTTTCAAGGCTGTTACAGCTTCTTTTAAAGAAAAACAGGGATAATGCAAGGGTGACAAGCTCGGCCAGCGGATAGCTGAGCCAGATGCCTGACTCGCCCATGATGCCCGGCAGGGTGAGAACAAACAGATTGATCAGGAGCACCCCCCTCATAAGGGCGATCAATCCGGATATGGCGGCATTGCCTATGGCTGTGAAATAGGCCGATATCAGAAGGTTGAAACCGTTAAAGAGAAACGCTGAAGCAAAAATAAAAAATCCGTTTGCTGCCAGGGTGAGGACGCGGTCATTGCCGGGAATGAAAAACCTGGTGATGGGAAGCGCTCCCAGGCAGACAATAAGCCAGCATAAAAATCCTGCCGCAAACCCCGATATGAGAGCGATCTTCATTATCCGCCTTATATGGCCGGTTTCACCGGCTCCAAAACTGTATCCTACGATTGGCGCAAGCCCCGTGGCAAAACCCGTGATCACCATCATCTGGACAAACGTGATATATCCTGCAACAGTATAAGCGGCCACACCGTCTACACCGAGGCGTGACAGCAAAACCGTGTTGAACACCCATGTCGTGATCCCGATGGAGAGTTGCCCGATCATTTCGGATGACCCGTTGTAAAGTGTCTGCACGACTTCCCGCCACGCCCATGAAAACCTGGTGAATGAAGGCATGGTCCTGCCTGAATGAAAATAGACTAGGCCGCAGTACAGCGGGATCATGACTGAAATTCCGGACGCGAGGGCAGCCCCGGAAAGGCCCATTTCCAGGCGAACGATCATCACGTAGTCCAGAATAACGTTCAAGCTGTTTCCTGCCAGGCCGAAAAAAAGTGACAGTCCGGGCTTTCCGGCGGCCCTGATAAATATTGAAAAAACAATGTTTATCATCATGGCTGGATAGAACCAGAGGATAGTTCCAAGATAAGTGGATAAGGGCCGGTACAGAAGAGGATCGGTGTTGAGTTTTGCAAGCAGGAGATCGAAAAACACTATGCATGGAATCATGGCCGCGATTATCAAGACAGCGGCAAGTGCAACGGTCGACGAAAAATGCCGGTTGGCCATGTCCTGGTTTCCAGCTCCCAGCGCATGCCCCATTTTTACGGAACCACCGACACCGATCATGATAGTGATTCCCAGAAACAGGTACAGGACAGGCAATGTCAGGTTCACGGCAGCCAGGCCGGTTTTTCCGATTGTATTGCCTATGAACAGGCCGTCGACAATCACAATTCCTGAGATCAGCAGCATGCCGATGATGGATGGAACGGCATATGAAAAGAACTGGGCTGCCGGTTTTGATGTCATATCATTGAAACTGTTTTTCATTATCATTCCCCATTGTTGTGTAAAAATTGAGGCATGATAATCGATGTTTCAATGAAATACTTCTGAATTCGAGCCCTGGTTCAGCAGACCGGGATGCAGATATCCAGGTCTATTCGACCGTCGGGACCCAGTCCTGAACGATATCGCTCAAGACAGAGCCCGGGACCCATTATGTAGCCGCGTCGGGGCATCCATACAGCGAAAAGATCGTTGTATACGTTCTGTAATTTACTGATATGATCTTCAAAACGGTAGCATATATAAGAACCGCCCCGGATTTTTCTCAAGTTCCTGTGGCCGCATTTTATTCCGGGATCGACCCTGGCGCACAGATCGTAAAGACATCTGTCATGTCCCGCAATCAGGGGGTCGTCATAAGAGATGCCATAGTACTCTATATCGGCATCCGGGTTGGCGCGAGCCATTTTGTCACAAAAATCCTGCCAGACAGGGATAAGGTTCATGTAATTTCCCTTGTATCTTGAATATGCCAGTTTAATTGCGGGCAGTTTTCTGATGGAGATATTGTGGTCCATTTTTTCAAGAAGAGATGCAGGAGTGGATTTCTGGAGGGTTTGAATCCTGTCGAAAACGGCCCTTGCAGCAGGTATTAGGGGCAGGCTGGGTTTGTTGCGGAAACCTGAAGGTGAAACTCCATAATGCTTTTTAAACAAAACCGAAAAATTGGAGGAGCTGTATCCCAGTTCTGCCGCAATATGGGTAATTGAAAGGTGGGGGAATTTTATCAGCTTGAAGGCAGCGGTTTCAAGGCGGATCCGTTTGATGAAACTGTAAACGCTTTCTCCTGTAACGGACTTGAAAAGCCGGTTGTAGTAGTACCGGGAAAAACAGCAGTGATCGGCAATCAGCTCAACCGTCAACTTGTCAAACAGGTGATCTGTTATATAATCTACCCCCTGGTTGATAATGGTGATGTGTGTCCGGTCGATTGCCGATCCCGGTTTTTTATTTTTTTTCAAGTGCTTGAATTCATTCCTTTGTAGTGGTTACCATCATGGTGGTCTGGTATTCGATCACCTGCTGCTGCCGCTGATTGCTGGCGGTACTTTTATAAATGAACAGGAATCTTTCGGGGTTTCTGGCAGGTCGAAGCTCAACCACCTCGGCTTCGGCCCTGAGGGTATCTCCAAACATGACCGGTGATGTAATTTTCATATTGTCCACGCCGATGTAGGCATAGATTTCATATCCGTAACCGGACAGAAACCGGGCGATATTGTCGGCATGATGAACCAGGCCGTCTGCAACGGCAAAGATTACCGGGCCTGCAAGGGATCTCTCCTTGAACCAGGTACCCCTGGCATACTCTGCATCACTGTGAACTGCCATATTGAACCAGGTGAGCTGATGAAGAATTGAGAAGTCGCCTTTATCAAGCGTTCTGCATACCAGACAGGGGATTTTTGTACCCGTTTTAACTTTTTCCATAAAATGATCACTCCTTCTCAAATTTTATAAGTTGCTCCTGCAAAAAGCACCTCTGTTTCAGCGTTGAGCTCTTTTCTGAATCTGTTGAGTGCATAGTCGCAGGTATCGTGTCCTGAAAGTAACACTTTTTTCGGGCCTTCATTATTGATGGCTTCAATGGTCCTGCTCAAGTCCTGGTCTGTGATCCTCTGCCAGGGAGGCTTTCCTGTGCCCATGAACGTCTGGAACTTTATGCCCGCCCGGTTGCCTCTGCCGTCAGTTACAGGAAAA
>CAYNHL010000205.1:0-4226 GCA_964397015.1 uncultured Desulfobacterales bacterium
GTCTCCACCTGATGAAAGGCACATGAAACTGTCGGCCCTGGCAGCGGCCCTGATCTATCATGTCCGCTCCATGGTGGTAAGGGAGTCGGTAAAGTCCATGGTGTCCCGAATTGGTGCCGGAGCATGCATTACCGGGGGACACAGGTACGTGGTCAGGTCTCAGGAGGATGTGTTTGATCTGCACCTGGAAAAGGGGCCGGACGAAAGGTCATGGATCGTCCATGTCAACAAGGAGGCCATGAATGTAAAAACCCCTGACTTCGAGTTTTACCGCCGTCGTCTCAGGCTGACAATCGACGGACGGGTACACCGGTTTCGCCTGCGCGTCGAACAGTTTTTTTTCTGGATCGCCTTCTGCGGTATTACCAGGTTGTTTGAAGTGTACAGGCCGGAAGAATGGGCACTGATCTCCCACATGCCTGACAGCGTGGAAGGTCTTCCATCAAATGAGCTTCAATGCCCCATGCCGGGTCTGGTGGTGGATGTGCCGGTGAAAAAAGGAGAGACTGTTATCCGGGGCCAGAACCTGGTCACCCTGGAATCCATGAAAATGGAAAGCGGTGTGGCGTCCCCGGTTGACGGCGTGATCGATGAGGTGCTGATAGCTCCCGGGCATGCGGTCGAAGCAGGGGATGTACTGATTAAATTCGCTGCAAATCAAGTTAGTACTGCAACCCGACCTAAAAAACCAAGGAGGAAGGTATGAACAAGTATGAAAAAATATTCAGGGGCAGGCCTGTTGAAGATTTCGATTTTGAAGAAATTCTTTACGCTAAAAAGGACTGGGTGGCGACCATTACCCTGAACCGGCCAAAACAATACAACGCTTATACAGGAACGGAGCTTTATGAAATCTGTGAAGCGCTTCATGACATAGCCGTGGATGATCAGATCGCGGTGGCAGTCATTACCGGTGCAGGAGAAAAAGCTTTCTGCACAGGCGGTGATGCCGGGACCTATGCCACCATCTACCCGGAGCGGCCCCACGAATTTTACGCCTGGTGGGAATATTATGAAAGAATGCTTTACATGATCCGGACATGTGGAAAGCCTGTCATTGCCCGTATCAATGGCGTCGTGGCAGGGGGCGGCAATGAAATCAACCTGGCCTGTGACCTGGCTGTCGCTGCCGACCATGCCCGTTTTGTCCAGCCTGGAACCAGGACAGGCAGTGTTTCGGCGGGAGGTGCCACGCAGTGGCTTCCCCTGGCCATTGGAGACAAACGCGCCCGCTGGATGGTGATGGTCGGGGACGAGATCGATGCCCAGACAGCTTTAGAGTGGGGTCTCGTGAATGATGTTGTTCCCATGGAAAAACTGGATGATGCGGTTGCCGGTCTTTGTGACAAGCTGATTGACAAGTTCCCGGACTGCATGCGCTACACAAAGGTGCAATGCAACTTCTGGGGCGACCTTGCATGGACTACTCTCCAGCACGCCCGCGACTGGCTGTCAGTGCACTATGCCACCGGTGAACCCATTGAAGGATTCAGTGCATTTCTTGAAAAAAGAAAGGTGGACTACCGGAAAATGAGACAGAAATCCGCCAGCGGCAAAAGTCATAACTATATGCACGGGGCGCCGTTAAAGCGTTGCAATGCATGTGGAACCGGTTACCTGCCCGAAGAGTTTGCTTTCTGCGGCAAATGCGGTGAAACGCTGGAGACGAAAAAATGAGCCGGAGGCCGCCAAGCGTCATGGGCTTTTTCAAGGAAGCCGACGAGCCAGTGAAAATTTCCTCCAGGGTCTATGCCGACCAGACAGGTCTGTATGTGCACATTCCATCCCACCTGCGCAACCGGCTGGAAGTGGTTGTGGGCAACCGGCTGGAAGCGAGACTGGAAGGAATCGAGTCAGATACAGACAGGTGTGAAACCATTGGGATCGATGCAGTACTGGAAGTGAAGGGATACTGGCACGAGCTTTACCTGCCGGATGATGTGGCAGAAAAATACCGAATCCACTGCAACGACATGCTCCATATGACGTTATATCGAATTTATCAATACGACCGGGTTTTCGATATATAAATCCAAAAACCGTGAGAATTAAACGCTGTTTTAACAGGAGACAACGACATGCACATACTTCTGCGGGACAAACCGGGTGAACAGATGCTGCTGCTGGGAAACGAAGCGATTGCCAGAGGAGCCCTGGAGGCCGGCGTGGCATTTGCCGCTGCCTACCCTGGAACCCCGTCATCGGAAATCGCATTACAGTTTTTCCAGATTTCCAGGTTGACGGATCTGTATTTTGAATACAGCGCCAATGAAAAAGTTGCCCTTGAAATGGCTGCAGGAGCGGCCATGTGCGGGCTCAAGACCATGGCAACGATGAAACATGTCGGCGTCAATGTCGCTGCGGATGCCCTGATGACACTTGCCTACACCGGCATAAAAGGGGCGCTGGTAGTGGTGGTCGCTGATGATCCTTTCATGTTTTCCAGCCAGAATGAACAGGATACCCGCTGGTATGGCAAACTAAGCGGCCTGCCCATACTGGAGCCTTCCACGGTGGACGAAGCCAGGCATATGACAGTCAAGGCGTTTGAGCTCTCCGCAACCCTTGAACTGCCGGTGATACTTCGCACCACCACCAGGATAAATCATTCCAGCGGAATGGTCACCCTTGGGCACCTTGCCAAACGGACAACCCAGGGACATTTTGAAAAAAAACCGCTTGATTATGTCTGCATTCCAGCAGTGTCACGCCGGCTTCATCCAAGGCTTCTGGAAAAAATCGCCAGGGCCGCTAACCTTTCCGATCAAAGTTCCTTGAACCGAATCGAAGGCAGCGGCAAATGGGGCATTGTCTGCAACGGTGTAAGCTACGGGTATGTCAGCGATGTAATAAACGAGCTTGGCATGGATGACCGGTTCCGGGTCCTGAGAGTCGGGTTTTCACACCCTTTCCCAAAAAACCTGGCCAGGCGCTTTCTGGATGGATGTGAAAAGGTGCTGGTTGCCGAAGAGGGAGAGCCCTACATGGAAGAGGCTGTTCGCAACTGTGCCCAGCGCTTCGGCATGACGCTGCCGATTTACGGCAAGGGGGAAGGGCTTTTTTCAAAATTGTACGAATTCGATCCAATCATGGTAAAAAAGGTGATCGCTTCCTGCTTTGATCTTCCCTTTTCCCCTCCGGTCCCCATTCCCGTGGACGCTCTTCCGGAAGTGCCCGCCAGACCCCCTAACCTTTGTCCGGGATGTCCGCACCGGGCAACCTATGCAGCTGTCCGTGAAGTCTTCAAAGACGAGGCGATATATCCCACCGATATCGGATGCTACACCCTGGGGCTGCTGCCGCCGCTGCACATGGGAGATTTCCTGATCGCCATGGGTGCCGGCATTGGTTCCGCCGGCGGCTTTTCCCGGGCTGCAAACCGCAAGGTGGTCGCTTTTATCGGTGATTCCACCTTTTTTCACAGCGGTCTGTCTCCTCTTGCCAGCGCTGTATACAACAACCATGATTTCATGGTTGTTGTACTTGACAACGGCACCACCGGCATGACAGGACACCAGCCGCACCCGGGAGTGGATCTGGCACACATGGAAATGAGCCGTACACCGATTTCCATAGAAGCGGCCGTCAAGGGACTGGGCGTTAAAAAAGTGATTACGGTCAACCCTTTCAAATACCGTAAAACAGTTGATGCTGTAAGAGAACTTTCCAGTTTTCAGGGAGTATCCGTGCTTATCGCACAGGCATTTTGCCCGTTATATGAAAAAACGCTGCCCGGTTACCGGAAAAAAAGACCTTTTCAGGTAAATACCGCCAAATGCCGTTCCCATAAGGATTGTGTCGGCAAGATAGCCTGCCCCGCTTTTTTTGTTTCTGAAGATATGGTGCAGATTGACACAGATCGATGTACCGGCTGCACCCTCTGTGTTCAGATTTGTCCTGAAAACGCCATTTTACCGGTTTCGAAAAAGGAGGCGAACAAATGAAAACAAAACGGGTCATAATAGTGGCCGTCGGTGGTCAGGGCAACATCCTGGCTGCCCGGATCCTGGGTGAAGCAGCAGCCGCCTCCGGCATCCCTTTTAGAATGTCCGAATTTCACGGGATGGCCCAGCGCGGGGGTGTGGTGGAATCCACTGTACTTCTTGGCGACGGTAAAGGCTACTGTATTTCCGATGGTGAGGCCGACGTGCTTTTGGGATTTGAGCCTTCCGAAACCATCCGGGCCGCCAAAAAGTGCAGTTCACGCAGCGTGGTCATTACCAGCA
>CAYNHL010000206.1:0-4216 GCA_964397015.1 uncultured Desulfobacterales bacterium
CCCCTTCGAATGTATATATGTTCTTCATGACCATGTAGGGATTGTATTCGAGTTCCACGGCGAGCGTCATGCACTCGCATGGAGGAGCGTCCTTTTCCATGGCCTGTCTGATGGCATCTTCAAGCACCGCTTCTTCGGACGGGGTATAGCCCAGTCCTCCTTCGCCCATGATCGGCATTTTACCTTTCTGCAGTGCGTCGACAAATTCACCCTTCCAGCCGGCTTTCTGTTCTTCCTCGTCGGCATGGACTGCGGTGCAGAAAAAAAACAGTGCAGCAAAAACAGATAGTATTATTATTGAAGGTCGTCTCATGGTTCCTCGCATTGTTAATTCGTAAACATCAAGATTACTCGAGATAAATTACTTGCAACTTATGTGCCTGATCGACTTGTTCATGTTTCTTTTTTAGTTTTTTCAATAAACTTTTTGTTTTCAATTTGTTCAAAAAAATCGAGCATATCCTGCGGGTTTTCCTTTTTGCCGATGCCGTAGGGGTTGAAAGCAATCCCGGTCTGGTATCTGTAGCTTTCTTCCGGATTCCTGGAAATCCACCGGACACTGGCCTGTATCGCCGGTGTAGTTTCATATCCCGGTATATCGAATTTAACAACGATGCTGCGCCCCGGCGTGAACCTGTCATTGCTCAGAAAGCGGGCACCCCCCTTGCTTAAGTCCACCACGGGAAAATAAACGTCAGAAAAACGCGGTTTTTGAAAAATCCGGTTTTTATGTTTGTAATACACTATTGTTCCCGGGATATGGAATCTTTGACAGCTTCTTTTTTTCAACCGCACCGTCCTCGAGACCTTGAGTTCAAAATTTCAACATTTATCAGTATACCGGACAAGAGCCGGTAATTCAATGCAAAATTCACCGGTATCCTCTGGCCTGGGTAATATAATACCGGGCATAGGTTCCATTCAACCGGATCAGTTCATCATGTGTCCCCTGTTCCACGATCGTTCCGTTTTCAAGGACAAGAATACGGTCGGCAAGTCTTACCGTGGAATACCGGTGGCTTATTATGAGGGCGGAACGGTTTTGTATCAATTCCTTGAATCTGGAAAAAACAGCCATTTCTGTCTCAGGGTCAAGTGCGCTGGAGGGCTCATCCAGGATTACCAGGTCGGCATCCCTGAAAAAAGCCCGGGCAATGGCAAGCATCTGCCACTGGCCGATGCTTAATTCTTCACCGTCTTTGAACCACCGTCCCAGGGTTGTGTCATATCCGGAATCAAAAGACTGAATTTTGTTATGGATGCCGGCCCTTATGGCAGCCGTGTGTATCTGCCCGGATTCATCTTTGCGCGCGACATCTCCTAAATAAATATTTTCCTTTACCGACAATTGGTATTTTACCGGATCCTGGAACAGTATGCTGATTTTTTTCCGGTATTCTCCGGTGTTAAAATTGCGGATGTCTTCGTTGTCCAGAAAAATTGTTCCTCCTGTTGGATCATAAAGCCGGGAGATTAATTTGACAATGGTCGATTTTCCAGACCCGTTCTCTCCGACCAGGGCCACCACTTCTCCGGGATTTATGGAAAAGTTTACACAATTTAGTACCTTTTTTTCACAGCCGGGGTAAAAAAAGTTCACATTTTTAAATTCAATTCCCTTCCGCAAACTTTCTGGAACCGGCTTCGGCAGTTCCGGTTCCCTGACTTCAGGCTCAAGGCTTAAAAAATCATACAGATTGGATAAAAAAAGGTTGTCCTCATACATCTGGGCGACACTTTCCAGAAAGGTTTTAAGATAGGTCAACCCCCTTTGAAAAGCCTGGAAATACATCACCATGTCGCCTATGGTAATCGCTCCCTGGACAGCGCGGTGGGCTATATATATGAATGATCCGAACACGGAAAGAGTGGCAATTGACTGGGCTATGAAATCACCTGAGCCCCTTTTTTTTTCAAGTGCCAGCTTCTCTGTTTTCAGGACCTTTCTGATGGAATTGAATTTTTCCATGAACCATGGCCCGAGATTGAACAGCCTGAACTCCCTGGCATGGACATCACCTGTCAGCATATAATTGAAATAATGAGCTTTTCTTTCATCTTCCGTGCGTTTCAGCTGCCATTGATAAACTTTTCTGGCATATGTCAGGCGAAGCAGGACTCCCGGCAGGGCCGTCAGCAGAATCACGATGCCGAGAACAGGATTGAAAACACAGATAAGCCAGAAAACGGCAGCCAGGGAGGTGACGCTCTGGCCTGCAGTGAAAAGGCTGTTGACAATGCTTGCCGGACGGTACGGCCCCTCTGCCTGGGCCCGGTGAAGTGTGTCCCTGAGGGCAGGGGACTCGTAAAAAGAGATGTCTACTTCAGCGGATTTTTCCTGTATGACACAATACATGTGGTCTGTCAGGGCAAGGGTCGAGGCTTTTTTGGCATAATTTGACAGGTAGTTCAAAAAAGCCGTCAGGATTCCGACACAGCATGCAAGTCCGATATAAATCAGGATAGTTGGAAACTGCCCGGGATCACCACTGGAAACGGCATCGATTATCAGTTTGACAAGATAGAGGGACAAAAGGGGTAAAAAGCCGGTGACAACGAGCAAAAGCCCTGACAGCAGGGTATGCGCAGGAGAAGCCTGCCAGACGAATTTCAGCGCCCGGTCAATGCGTACAGCGTGCTTGAGCCTGGTATGAAGAGAAGGTTTTTGCATGAAAAAGACAGGGAAGAAATTCTCTCCCCTGTCTTAAAATTTGATATATAAATTGTAGAACTTTATTCTCTGGAAAATTTCTTTCTGCCGGTAACGCCGAATCCGAGAAGCCCGAGTCCGACAAGAACCATGGTTGCAGGTTCGGGAACTTCAGAGTGATGAGTTGTGGTTATATCCGTGTCAACACGCCAAGAATAGTCTCCTGTAAACAATCCATCGAAATTAATATCCATTATACCGTAGAGATCACCTATTATAGGATTTGACCCGATAAATATATCATCTGTAAACGACCAGTCATAATAAAGATCTGTATTGAGAGGGTCAGGGTTGCCTGAATCATATGTTCCGGAACTTGGGCTGACTGAGGCCCAATGGTTGTTCCATCTCCCCAGTGCTGAATCTGCAGTGTTGTTAGCGGAGTCAGTCGTATGATTCAGGTCAAATACTACCTGGGCGGTAATGGCATCTATTTGAAATCTGCTGATACCAATTGTTGAAGACAAAGTCCATTGAAAAGGATCGGCGTATGTGTCATCGCCAATACCAGTTAAAGACCATGAACCGTTTTCTCCGTAATCCCTGAAGGCACCTCCGGAATTAGCTCCCGTGCTCAGGTATGTAGCGGTATCAAAATTGTCTTCGTCAAACCATACGGTGATTTCCATACCTGGCATTAAACCACCATGCACTGCGTAGTTAGAAATCCCAGTGACTGATGTGGCAAATGCAAATGGGCACAGGATCAATAGCGAAAAAACTGTTAATGCAATCATTTTAAGTTTCATTTATGTCTCCTTCAACTTGGTGTGATATCAAACAGGGGTCCATTTTCATTACCGCATTGTGGATTTCCCGGGCTATCTGCACATTTTTCCAAAACACTTTCCTCTGGCCTGCATCTTATTAAAATTAGCAATTTCGGTTTTTCCCATTTTAATTTTGCCATTGGCTCACCTTTATTATGAATAAAAATATTATTGAAAAAAGTAAAGCAAATTATGTACCGTATTATTTAGTTTTTAAAAAAGAATATCTTTTTTCTGCAATATTGCAGAAGTAAGGAACATATTCATCAAGTGCTCCTGTTTCTTTTTCAGCTATTGCAGGACACCATTCACATAGATCTTTATAAAGACAACTCCCGCATGTTTCCTTGAAAGAATTTTTTTCAGATCGAATTTGAACTACCCTTATAGCAAATTTTTCAAATGCTTCTTTCAGGGAAGTTGTCGACAACGAACAAGTAAAATCCTCATGTGTAAGTGAGGAACAAACCTTGAAAGTACCGTCATAGCCGATGCAGCAACTGTTCCTGCCGGCCATGCAGTGAAATATTTTACCGGGATCAGAAAGCTTGCCGTTTCTTCCTTCGATGATATTCTGGCATTTTTCCTCAAGCATTGCAACTCGTTTTGAGTCTTTTTGTTCCAGACAAATAATTTCATCTGGTGTCAGCCTCTGAAATCCTATTTCTTTATTTCTTTCCGGATCTTTATCTGCGCTGAGCAAAAGAGTTTGGCGTTCGCTGGGGCAGCGCCGAAG
>CAYNHL010000207.1:0-4178 GCA_964397015.1 uncultured Desulfobacterales bacterium
CCTTTATTCTGGCTGGCCCTCGAGCAGTCTTTTATGGCGGAATTGCCGGATTAAGTTTCGCGGTCTGACACCCGGAACGTCTTGATAAATTGGTGGTCATGAATACAAGTCCTTATCCTGAATGGCCCCTAACCCCAGGACTGTATTTCAATGATATTTCCCTCAGGGTCCCTGAAATAGACAAAGGTAAGAAGGCCGACGTCTTCCACCTGTTTCCGGGTCACCTCTCCAAGGGAGGTGCCACCTTTTTCAAGGGCTTTTTCAAAGGTTTTTTCCACATCCTCCACCTCAAAGGCCAGATGGGTGAACCCGGTGTGATTGGCCATGATGGGGTCCTGCATGATCATGGTCTCATAGGTGAAAATTTCCAGGGTCGGGCCTTTTTTTCCATGACCCGGCAATACCAGATGCACGCCCTTGAGACGGGCGGAAGTCAGGCCTGTGGCCTTGTCCAGCCAGTCCCCGGAGAGGTTTCTTTCCGGTGGTCTGATTTTGCAGTCAAAAACGTCTATGTAAAAATGTGCCAGCGTCTTAAAGTCTCTTGCAGCGATATTGGTGTGTGCATACCTCATGGTTGTCGGTCTCCATTTTTATTAAATTTCTGTTTATCTATTTTATTTCTTTCCCAACTCCTGAGATAGTTGCTCAACACCAGGCATGAGTCCTAAAATAAGCATCTCTATTTTCAACCACTTTTTCCAGGAAACTGGGACATCAGGCTTTTGGTTGCCTCGGAAAGGAGGATAATTTCACCTCCGGTTTCGATGAAGCGCACGCCCTTTTGAATTAAAGGAAGCGCCGCCTCATAAGAAGGTGTCCATAATCCTATGATTTTCTCATGGATATGTGCCGTCTCAATTAATCGGCCGATGCTGCTCATAACTATTGGATCATCAAACAGTCCCGGCTTTTCGAGAGAAACCATTAGATCAAATACTCCGATTGACAGGACATCGACCTCGGGCACTGCAAGGATCTCATCGATGTTTTCAAGTCCGCGCTGGGTTTCGACATGAGCAATTACGACAGTTTCCTCATTCATCTCTTTAATCCATTTACCCCATTCGGCTGGTCCACTGGCCTTATAGTCGGTGTTGCCGATACCGGGAGAAAATGCCCGGTTTCCTACTGGAGGATATTTCATGTAATCAACCAGTTGAGATACATTATCGGCCGACTCTGTCATCGGAAGTTGAATCCCCATTACGCCTGAATCAAGAAGGCGTGTAATCGAGCCCCTTTCCAGATAGCTGCATTTTGCAACCACGGGCATATTGCAAAGCCGGCATGTTAGGACAAAATCGGCCAGTTTGCTTGGATCAAGAGAACCGTGTTCACCCTCAATAAACACAAAATCAGCTCCGGCATCGGCGTATACTTTCGCTATCCAAGGGGCCGTGACCTGCTGAACGGTCAAACCTACTACAAGTTCCTTTTTCTGTAACATTTGTTTTAAGCTTCTTTCCATGGAATCGCTCCTTTCTTGGTTTGTATTGGTTATAGAAAGTTGGCAATAACCCCGGGGCCGCACAATATTTACCGCCAACGCCACAGGCCTTTCCACGGATAATAATTCACCTGTGCTCCAGGAAATAAGCGCTCCTGCTATTTTTTCAATTCGAGACTTACCTTTTCGCAACAACTTTAGTGATTGATCCAGAAATACTAAAGGTCGATTTAAATAATTTGCATAAATTTCCGCAGTAAATGCCAAGGAGCCGCATGCGAGGCCCAGAACCCAACCCTCAACCGCCAAAGCAAGGGATTCTTTACATGGAGTGGCATAATCCTTTGTGGAGTATCCCCACATTAGCCAGTTATAAAAACGATTGCATGCTATAATATTATAAATCGTAGCTGCCCCAAATTTATCATAGGAGCCAAGCATGTCATCGTCTGGTGAATAGGCAGAATAAATATTCGGTTCGAGCAGATTTAGTTTTACATCTTCGGAAATTATTTCTGACAATATTTTAGGGGGGGACATTTTATTGTTTCTCCATGGGCAAACCCAATCGCGGTGCTGATGATACCGAACGGTTCCCGGATGCTTTTCAGCGCTGCTGATTCAGGATCATGCAGAATCTTTTTGATCAACTGTCCCCTCTTGATTCTTGAAGAGGTTTTTTAAAAACATCGTTGTGAGCCGGCGTTCAGGCAATCTGGTATACCAAGTCTTTTTTTCTATAGTAAAACCGCCGGCGAAATGCAATAGTTCCCCCAGAAAAACCGTGGAATTATTCAATGCTATAGCGCTATAGATATTTGAGCCATGGGGATGGATTAAAATAATCCAGCATCGGAAAAATATTTAATGATTAATACTAATCCTATTCAAAGCTACCCTTGGAAGACTTGCAAAAAATTTTCCAATTTGAATCAATTGAATATGAGATCGTTTTGGACACACAAGCGGATCAACCTCATCAATTTTCTGAATCAGGCGTGCCCAGTTTTGCCGGGAATATGAGTCGTAAGTCTGGCCAGCCAGTCCAGTGCGTTGAAAACTTTCCGGGACTTTCTGTCTTTTGATGTATAGACCACTTTGGCAACACCATCTACTGAATCCTCAACTAATGCTGCCCGTATCATTTGTACCAGACTGACTGTTCCAAATGTTGCATATTTTACCAGCAGATCTTCTTTCAGGGTTAGTTGTTTTGCTACAGATTTCACATCATACCCTTGTTGATACAAATGCGATACTTCGCCCTGAAAATTTTCTAAAAATTCAAGTTTTTGTCGAATTTTTTCTTTGCCCTTCACGACCTGTGGCTTATGCGCACAAAAAAGGGACTCAAAATCGAGCGAAAGAACTTTTTTTAAAGAATTTACCGTTTCATGAAAATTTTCATCGGACCTGAAGTATTTAATCCTTTCGGAAAGAAACAAATCCCCTGAAAACAGCCAGCCTTGATTCCTCTCATAAAAAACCGTATGGTCTTTGCTGTGCCCGGGGGTATGGATCGGTTCCAAACGGATCTGTTCCCCTTCAATGATATCCGGGAAGCTGTTTACCCCGACTTTTTCTGTTTTCCCCCACATGACATGCTGATAGGGTAAAATCTTATACCCGTTGTGCAATTTGTTTTTTGTAATAGGATGGCCGTATACAGGGACATTCAGGGATTGTTGAATGGCTGCAGCATTGCCGCTGTGATCTTCATGGTAATGGGTTAGGAGTATATAATGAATGGATTGATGATTTACAAAATCCATGACATGCTTTCGCATCAAGGATTGGGCTGTATCAATCAGCATACCATCTACAGAAAAGCAGTAAACATTCATGAACGGGCGACCAATATAGCCGTAACCAAACCGCATCCCTGCAACACTGTCAAATTTTAGTTTTTTTATTACTTTCATAATCCCTTTTGGAACCCACATGGTCATCGCTGGTTCCAATATGTACATCTCAGCAATAGTGACTTTCAAGGCTTTTTAATATTCTGGTTTTGTTCAGTTCTAAATTTTACAGAAAGATGTTTACACAATTTGGACGGATAGTATCAATTGCCGGCTTGTATTTCACTGGCAATTGCGTCTCCCATCTGTGATGTGGAGACTGCTTTATCTGTATTTTGGGTTAAATCCAGGGTAAAGATTTCCTTTTCCAGCACACGTGACACTGCAGCCACAACTGCATCGGCCGCTGCCTGTTCATCAAAGCTGTAGCGCAGCATCATTGCCGCTGACAATATCTGGGCTATTGGGTTGGCTATGCCTTTCCCTGCAATATCGGGTGCTGACCCGCCTGCCGGTTCGTACAGGCCGAATTTTTTTTCGTTCACGCTGGCCGAAGCCAGCAGCCCCATGGAGCCGGTTATCATGGCACACTCATCTGAAATAATATCTCCAAACATGTTGCCGCAAAGCAGCACGTCGAACTGGTGGGGGTTTTTCACCAGCTGCATTGTGGTATTGTCCACGTACATATGATTCAATGTGATATCCGGATATTCCTGGGCCACTTCGCTTACAACCTCACGCCAGAGAACCATTGACCACAGGACATTGGCCTTGTCAACGGATGTCACAATTCCTCTGCGTTTGCGGGCTGCTTCAAAGGCGGTCCTGGCGATCCGTTCTATCTCATACCTGGTGTAGACCATCGTATCAAAGGCATATTCATTCTTTCCGCTTCCGGCCCTGCCTTTGGGTTTGCCAAAATAGAT
>CAYNHL010000208.1:0-3890 GCA_964397015.1 uncultured Desulfobacterales bacterium
GCCTTACCGGAAGCCAGGAAGCAAAAGTAGGTCTTGGATACCGCCTTTTCTTGAACACCTTCTGGATGTCAAAAAGATGTCGGCAAAGGGTTTTATACACAAATGATCCCGGGCCGGCATTAAAATCACCACACAGGATCACGGGCAGCCCGGAACCGGGCTCATTGCAGATCCACCTGCTGCCGGCCAGGGCTGCGGCCTGCAGCCTGCGGTCCCCGGCCCGCAGGCCCAGGTGGGTATTCAACACCCTCACATGGCCCAGTGGTGTTTCGACCTGGGCCATCATCACCCCGCGGCTTTCCAGAGGTTTCGCTGAAAAAGCTGCCGGCAGGCACCCGCAGTTCAGGTCGTGTATGGGGAACCGGCTCAGGACAGCCAAACCGTATTTGCCACTGGGGCTGTTTTTGAGTGTAAAAAAATCAAAAGACATATCCAGGTGTTCGGCAACATAGGCCGCCTGGTTGATATAGCCGGAACGCCGGTGACCGACATCCACCTCCTGGAGTGCAATAATATCCGCATGGAACCCGGCAATCCGTTTTGCTGTTCTGGCAGGATTGTACCTGCGGTCCATGTTCCGGCAGGAATGAATATTATAACTGAGAATTTTCACGGTGTTCATGTGATGAAGATCCGTTTCGATATTCTTGTATCAGGTACCTGAGATCACGGGGGCGCAGATACTCTTTTTTTGTATTCAAATATGGGGGAAGCACTACTACACCGCGGGTCTCTTCCCTGCCTGGCCCGCCGTGGGCACCACTTTCAATATTGAATGACAGGGGCGAATCCGTGGGATTCCATCCGGAAATAACAATGTCACCGGCATCAGGATGGCGACAGACCAGTGCCAGATCTTCTGCAGTCTGGGCACCAAATGGATGATCCGTTCCCAGGACCATAAGAAACTGCTGCTCCAGATCAAATGTCCCCTGAGGGTTCATGGCGACAATGGCAAGGTCGTCCTTGAACAGTACGAGAGGAATATGAACCGAATGGACCAGTTCTTCGGCAAAGTCACGGATAAAATCCCTTGTCAGATTGCCTGGCAGATAAAGATGGCCCAGCGGCCCCATGGTTGTTATTTCCATACTGTCAATGGAAACCGGAGCTGTTTTTCCCTGCAGTTTTTTCAAAAAACCCTTTTTCATTAAAACCGCCCTGGTGTTTTTATACAAACTGTCCAGCACATTGTCGTGACCTGCATGGCCGTGCTCTGCCTCACCGTCACGCATACCATTAAAGACACTGCGTATGGCGGATTTTACCGGTACCCCGTACCGGCTTTCATAAGGGATAACCGCCTGCTGCCCGTGATCTGAAAAAATGATAATTTCATATTTCCGATACTCGGACTGCCTGGCAGTTTTACATATATCACCGATGGTATCATCTATGCCTTTCAGGCTCCAGTGTGCAAATCTGGAATCCGGCCGTCTGCGGTGTGCCTGTTCATCATAGCCTAAAAAATTGGCGCAAACAACTGGTACCCCCCGGGTAACGTCCATTTTTGCCCGGAACCGTACAAGCTCTCTTAATATGATGCAGATCAAAATACGGGAAGGGATGAACACAAGTTCTTTGATAAATTTTTTGCCCTGCTGGATACCCCGCAGAAAATCAGTAACCGCCAGAAAAAACTCTATTACAGCCACAGTGAAAACGCGTAACAATTTCCCCGAATGCAAAGACAATAAAGCCAGCAGTTTCAAAGGATTCAGCGATCGGGCAATTGATTCCAACGTCATGGTCTGAAAGCAGTAACGTGCCTGGGCCGCCCCGCCGGAAAAAATCGTGGCATAAACATGTCCCTGAGCCAGCAGGGGCTTGCCCGTTTTTTCCAGGCGCCCGGCAAGATGATTGGCGGTCTGGGGATAAAAGCAGACATGCCGCTTTTTTTGTTTCCGATCGATAAACTCAAATGCAGGCACACAGGATTTAATACCGTAAAAAAGCTCGCCCTGGAAGGCCGGCGTTGTCGAGGGCATACCCGAATACATGGGCTTATACCCCAGGTTGCCTTTATGTATCTCCTGTTCCATAAAAGGCAGCCGCCCCGCATTCAACGCTTTTTGAAACTGGACCATGGAAAGTCCGTCTATCTGGATCAGGACCAGACCAGGCGCATCTTTTGCTGCAGTATCCCAGGGTGCCAGACCCAGAAGTCTCAATGACCATTTGTTCCGGGAAACTTTTTTACAAAACCATTTCAATATCTGTCTGATCCGGGTAAAGGCCATGATTATCCTCTGGACCTGTTTTTGTTCCTGCGTTTTTCCTCATAATTTTTTTCCTGTCTTGCCTGCAAAGCATTTTCCCTGTTCTGCTCATTCACTGCCTGGTGATGGGCGGTTTCCCCTTCACTGCCACTCGACCTTTTTCCCAGTGAATAGATGGTTTTTTCCCGGCCGTATAAAACCAGTGTGTCTCCGGGATATATCTGTGTTTCCCTCCGGGGGACCCCCACATAACTGCCGTCGTCACGATGAATTCCCAAAATCATTACGCCTTCTTTATTGAGGCTGCACTCGGACAGATTTTTGTAGGCTATCCAGTCATTTTTTCCCACGGACAGCTCCCTGACGGAATATTCACCGGAAAGGTTTAACAACTCGCTGTAATCAAATATTTTCAATTCCTGCCAGCGGCCCAGGATCTTTTTTATAACCTGGTTCATCCAGGATTCGATATACCTGGATCTGGCAAGAAACCACAATACAAACACTCCAGCCAGGAGCCAAACCAGACGTAACAGACGATGGGGATCATCCCCGCTGGTGGACCCGAAAGAGAGAATAAGTGAAATTATAATACTGACAAAACCGGCACTCCTGGCGATCATCAGCCAGGTGATAATTTTTCTCCTGGCCGGACTTCCCATGATTTTCTCAGCCTCTCCAGTGGTAAAACCGGTTCCGGTGAATGCGGAACGGGCCTGGAAACTGGCTGCTTCCCAGGACAATCCGGTCAAATGGAGTGCAACGCTTGCCAGCCGAATGACAACCATGGACACGCCTAATACGGTCAATGATGCAATGATACCGATTATACCTGCCATTCTACGAAGATCCTTTCCCATACCCGGAACAGGGGTTTTTTTGTTTTAAAATCCTTGGTATATACCAAATACGTTATACCCTGTCCTCCTTGATAGAAATGCATGGTTCCATGCATATGGATACAAATCATCATGTATTTTACACCATGTTTTTCGTTTCCCGGCACATGCAAAAAGCATCCCGTGCCTGGCTCGGCATCCTCTAACTGTCACAGCCGAATACACACCCTGTATCTTTCAAATGGGTAAAACCCCCCATTTACCCAACCGGGACCCCCATCGTAAAGTTAGACAAAATGATACATACATATAGAGGAGAGCTTCCATGAAAAAAAACAACAGCTTACGGTATGTCGCCCTGGCTCTGGTCCTGTTTCTGGGGCTTTTGTGGTCATTGGCCTCAGCTTCCCAGCAGGAAAACAGCTACCCCAACTCCCGTTTTGTCGCATATCCCCATTGGCTCAAGGCCCATATGGATGATACAGATCTGGTCATTGCAGATGTAAGAACGGATGATCATTTTGACGGGACACTGATTCCCGGTGCCATCCGGCTTCCCTGGTCTAAGTTCCAGTTTAATGATATCGGCAATAATGTGGCTTCGACTTTCATCGGGACTGCCCGGGCCCAGGAGATACTTGGCCGTCACGGCATCACCCCGAAGGATACCATCGTTCTTTACGACTCGGTGAAACGTGACGGAGGCGCGACCGCATCCTATGTTTTCTGGGTTCTGGATCTTCTTGGACATGAAAATAAAAAAATTCTCGTGCGTGGCATTGATGGATGGAAAGATGCCGTTACATAATTCAATTGAGCTAATACTTCGTTA
>CAYNHL010000208.1:3900-4152 GCA_964397015.1 uncultured Desulfobacterales bacterium
GCAACCACTCCTGGTGAAACAAAGCCACTGCTTTATCAGGCGCCTGCAGAGAACATTCAAAATCACCAGCTGATTAACGGTGATTTTGTTTACAGGCAGCTTGGCGATTTCTGTTACCAGATCATCGATGTGCGCTCACAAGAGGAATATATTGGTGAAAAAGGTACCAAAGGCCTTGACGGCACCCCATTGAAACTGGGGCATATCCCGACAGCTGTAAACATCAACTATCAGGATGCATGGACAGATATG
>CAYNHL010000209.1:0-4130 GCA_964397015.1 uncultured Desulfobacterales bacterium
TCAGCTTTTCCAGATTTTCTCTTGCCAGCTCAACCAGTTCCGGAACTATTTCCGCGCTGATGACTTTACCCGGATATACAAGGTATGCAATCAAACATGCATTCCATCCACTGCCAAAACCTATTTCCAGCACATCATGACCAGGTTCAAGCTCTGCCAGCATAAGCACCCTGGCCACAGTGGAAGGCTGGCTTATTGTCTGCCCGTGCCCTATGGACAATGCTGTATCCACATAAGGATGATGATCTATAAAATACTTTCGGTCCACTGTGTCCATTGCATCCAGTATAGCGTTCACCCGTCTGCTGCCTGTTCCCTCATCTGTGGCAAATCGTTGAATATAATTACTGACGCTTTGGAGCATTCTTTCTTTTTCTGGATTTTTTTCCATAATTTGTCCTTTTTTAATGAGCGGACATTTTTCATCATTGAACTGCATGCAGTTGACCTGATCCCCTGGGAATCAGCTTATCCACCATAAGCCCCTTGGACAAGGCATGGTAGGATTCGATGGGGAACAATGCAGCATACCCGTTTTGACATTTAGCTCCGGGAAGAACGGCACACTGCGGTGCCTGGCGATGAAATTTCTCAAGCGCGGATAAAGTTTCAGAAAGTACAGGCGGGTTGTCATATGCTGCAATAATTACACCGGTAATATATCCGGGAAGTGCTTTAATACCGGTATTCACCATGTTCAAGACATCAGACGCTCCATTATCCACTGCGATGCACACAGGATAACCTGATAAAGCTGCCCCGATTTCCCATTGTTCCTGATTTACCATAACAGTGATGTCATCGATTCCGCTTTCAAGAATATTGTCTATACAAGAATTAATTTTTGATGCCTTTGTTTTTTTCGGGAGATGACTTGCCAATACAATAACACCTATTGAAGTATTCATTATTGTTTCTCCTTCCATTAAAATGCATATTCATGCCATGTAATTCCCGGCGGGGTAGTCATAATTTCAGATACTTTCATGTCATTTTCCTCTCTTTTTTTGGTTTAAAGTTGCCGTTTTTTTTATAAAATAATATGCTGGTTACAGATTATCCATCAGGTAAAAACTGTATATTCTGATATTCTATCCTGTAGATCGGACAGCATGGAAAAAAGTGCTTAATCGGCGGGGTGGAGAAATGCTTCTATCTCTTTTGATGTAAGTGTTTCTTGTTCGATTAACTCATTTGCAATCAGATCCAGTTTTTCGCGATTTTCCTGTAATAATTTTTTCACCTGTTCATGGCAACCATGGAGAATTTCTTTGACTTCGGCATCTATGATTTGTGCAGTTGCTTCGCTGTAATCTTTATTTTCGGTCAACTCCCTGCCGAGAAACGGATGGGGGTCCCCTTTTTTAAAAACCATCAGTCCCACCTTTTGGCTCATACCCCATTGACAAACCATCCGCCGTGCCAGTTGAGAGGCATTTTTCAGATCATCGCCGGCTCCGGAGGTAATATCGTTAAATACTTCTTCTTCAGCTGCCCGGCCACCGACCATAACGGAAATTTTGTCAAGCAGGTATTGTTTGCTGAAACTGTGCCTCTCCTCCTCGGGTACCTGTTCCGTTGCACCCAGTGACCTGCCCCGTGGAATGATGGTCACTTTCGAGAGAGGGTCTGCTCCCTCAAGCAGCAGAGCAGCAAGTGCATGGCCTGCTTCGTGGTAGGCAATCATCTTTTTTTCTTTGTCAGAAAGCCTGTCTTCGCGCTTGAGGCCCATAATGATTTTATCCCGGCTTTCATAAAAATCCTGCATTTCCACCTGTTTTTTGTTTTTTCGGGCTGCAAGCAGTGTGGCTTCGTTGACCAGGTTTTTTAAATCGGCTCCACTGAAACCCACCGTGGTTCCGGCCAATTGATCATAGTCGATATCCCCGGCCATCTTCACTTTACTGAGATGAACCTTGAGAATCTTTTTTCTCGCCGATTTCTGGGGCATTTCCAGATTGATACGGCGATCGAACCTTCCGGGGCGTATCAGGGCCGGGTCCAGTACATCCGGGCGGTTGGTAGCGGCCAGAACAATGACCGATTCCTGCTTGCTGAATCCGTCAATTTCCGAAAGAATTTGATTCAACGTCTGCTCCCGCTCATCATGCCCGCCCCCGACGCCGGTTCCCCGCACCCTGCCAATGGAGTCAAGCTCGTCGATAAAAATCAGGGACGGTGCATTTTTTTTGGCGGTCTCGAACATATCTCTGACCCTGGAGGCACCCACCCCTACAAACATTTCTATAAATTCCGATCCGCTGATGGAGTAAAACGGCACATTTGCTTCTCCTGCCATGGCCTTGGCCATCAGGGTCTTTCCAGTGCCGGGTGGCCCGGCCAGCAGTACACCTTTAGGCAGTTCGGCTCCCAGGTCAAGATAGTCAGCCGGATCCTTGAGGTAATCGACCATCTCTTTTAGTTCATTTTTGGCATTATCAAGGCCTGCTACATCTTCGAAGGTAACATCGACTTCCTGTTTTTGTATTTTTTTTGCCTTGGATTTGCCAAACCCAAAAGGGCCTCCTCCTCTTCCCATTGCCCCCATGGAGCCCTTCATCTTTTTATTCATATATACGAAAAATCCAATGATGAGCAGCCATGGCAGTAAGCCGGCAATAAGCCTGACAAACCAGTTCATCTGATCAGTCTCGGCTTTTATTGTCACACCCTTTTCTTCCAGGAGTGGCAGAAGCTGCGAATCTTCAAAAGAGGGCAGAACCGTAAAAAAGCCATCATGCATCTGCGACTGCTGCTCTTTGTCTTCTGTGTCAGCAGATTTGTCTCCATTACGGGCAGTATATTTTCCTGTAATCTTTTGTCCTTTTACTACAATTTGTGCCACCACACCTGAGGATACTTTTTCCTTGAATTCCGAGTAGGAAATTTTTTCATTCTTTTGACCTGCCATGTAATTTGTATAGCCAATGGAAACAATAATCCAGAGAAGCAGAAAAACCAGCAGGCGCAGCCAATGCGGCCATTTGTCGACACTATTTTTCTTTTTGAATGACGGATCAGCCATGTGTTCTTTACCCATAGATACCTGCCACAACCTTGCCGCAGCCGGGACACCTGTTTTTCGTCGCCGGATTTATTTTTACCTGGCCGCTGCTTCTCTCGATAACCTTGTGTCCACACTGCGGACAGCGGGTATCTTTGTCTGCATCGATGATATTGCCCATATACACATAATGCAGCCCCTGTTCTTTCCCAATGTTATAAGCACTTTCCATAACAGAAAAGGGAGTAGCAGGAGAATGGGTGTGCTGGTAGTCCGGATGAAAACGGCTGATATGCCATGGAATATCAGGATCCACACCGGCAATGAATTTTGCAAGCTCACGCAGTTCTTCTTCTTTATCATTGGCCCCCGGTACAATCAGGGTGGTTATTTCCAGCCAGATATCGGCTTTCTGGACATACCTTATATTGTCAAGGACGGGTTGCAGTTTCCCCTGGCAGATATTTTTGTAAAATGTTTCATTCATGGCTTTTACATCGATATTGATCGCATCCAGAAAAGGGCTGATGGCGTCTATTGCCTCTTTTGTCATGTACCCGTTGGATACAAAAATATTTTTCAATCCCTTCGCTTTGGCCAGCCTGGCTGTGTAATAGGCATATTCAAAAAAGATCGTTGGTTCCGTATAGGTATATGCAATGGACCGGCAGTTATTTTCAACCGCAGCCGCAACAATCTGTTCAGGGCTCATGGGTATTCCCGGAAGGCTTTGATCTTTTTTTTTTACCGCTTGTGAAATCTGCCAGTTCTGGCAGAAGCTGCATTTAAAATTGCACCCTGCGGTGCCGATGGAGTAGGTAAGGCTTGACGGTAGAAAATGATACAGCGGTTTTTTTTCAATGGGGTCGATATGTGAGGCGACAGCCCTGCCATAGGCCAGGGTATACAGTCGGCCGTCCATATTCTGCCGGACATTGCAGCGACCGGATTTTTGATCGGATATGCGGCACATGTGATGGCATAACCGGCACAAGACTTTTTTATCTTCAATCTGCTCAAAAAGCATGGCTGGCTTCATTTTTTTCTCCTTTCTCCCTTTAATTAACTTCTGGCAGGATAAAACAAGCTACACTGCTTTCTTGAGGTGTGTAAATGAGGCGAATCA
>CAYNHL010000210.1:0-4073 GCA_964397015.1 uncultured Desulfobacterales bacterium
CTTTGCGGCTGCTCAGGCAAACGCCTCACCTAAAAACGTAATGAATCTGTTAGGCTTGAAGTAATTGTCGTAATTTTACAGACTGGGGCCATAAAAAAAGGCTCAAGATTTATCTTAAGCCCTCGATTTTATTGATGGAGGCGGCTTCCGGATTTGAACCGGAGAATAACGGCTTTGCAGGCCGTTTTAAGGTTTTACCTGTATTTACCTGATGATAAAAAACACTTGATTTTATTGCCTTTTCTATGATATACCTATTTTCAAAGATACCAGGAAATACCTCTAAATAACCCCTGGGGGTTGGAAATAGGGTTGGAAAACCAAAAAGGAGAAAAGCCAATGGCCAAGCGGATTAAGACAGAAAAACCAGGCGTTTTTTACCGGATTTCAGACCGGGTTGGCGGACCCGGAACGGAAAAAGTTTATTATGTGGTGTTTAAAAAGAATGGCAAACCATGTGAAGCCAAAGCCGGGAGACAATACGCGGATGCCATGACACCGGCAAAAGCTGCCCTTTATAGGGCGGCATTGATTGAGGGCCGGGAGCAGACCCCACAAGAGAAAAGAGCAGCACAGCAAGCACAAAAAGAAGCTGAAAAGGGCCGTTATACCATTGGGCGGCTGTGGGATGAGTATTCAAAGAGCAGGCCGGAGGGCCGGGCACTAACCACCGATAAAAACCGTTATGAAAACCACCTGAAAAAAGACTTTGCCCAGAAGGAACCCAAGGACATTATCAAGCTGGATGTGGACCGCCTGCGGCTGCGACTGTCCAAAAAATTATCACCCCAGACCGTTAAGCATGTTTTGAACCTGCTGACATGGATCATTAATTATGGCGTAAAAGAGGGACTTTGCCAGGGCTTATCATTTCATATTCAAAAACCAAAAGTCAATAATGTTACAACAGAAGATCTAACACCGGATCAGGTTAACACCCTACTCCAGGCAATTGACAATTCAAAATATAAAACAGTGGGGGCCATGATGAAAATGGCCCTGTATTCCGGCATGAGGCGCGGGGAAATGCTGAAACTGGAATGGAGGGACGTGGACCTTGAACGCGGCTTTATCCATATTCGGGAGCCCAAGGGCGGACCTGACCAAAAAATACCCATAAATGATATAGCACGGAATCTACTGGAATCCCTGCCCAGAACCAGTACCTTTGTTTTCCCAGGCCGAGGCGGCAAGAAAAGAACAAACACAAGCAAAGCGGCTTGCGAGATCAGAAAAGATGCCGGGTTGCCCAAAAACTTCAGGCCCCTGCACGGGCTGCGGCACGTGTTTGCATCCATGCTGGCTTCCAGCGGCAAGGTTGATATGTATGTTTTACAAAAACTTTTGACCCATAAAAGCTCTGTTATGACCCAGCGGTATGCACACCTGAGAGATGAGGCATTGAAAGAAGGATCGGCCCAGGTGGATGCCATATTCAAGGCCCAAGCCGAGAGCCTGAAGGAGGCAGCAAATGGATGAAGCTCTGTATCTCACCTGTCTCAAGGAAAACTTTGAATATCTGGATTTTTGGGAAAAATACAGGGAGCCGGCATTGAAGGCAATGGTAACCTTGGTTCAGTATGCCAGAAACGAAGGGAAAAAGTTTCCTGCTGAGAAACTGCTTCCTCATTATACACTACAACGTGCCGATTGGCCCAAAAATATTGTGGCAGCGGACACCACCCTGAGTTCCTTCTCCGCTACCTTATCTAAATTTGGGATTTCTTTTCACTACAATTGTGAGTTCATGGGTCGGTTGGGGCTTCAGGTGCTGGACCCGAGATACAAAGAGCTCGTGCCAGAGCGGATATCCCATATCTTAGTTTACAGTAAGCCGATCATTATTCAGCTTACAAAAGATTTTGACTCACCGAGGGAGTGGCCGAATTGGTGGAATTTAGGAGATCTACTGCCAAATTTCGAAGACATGTTGCCAGATATCAATGAAAATATGCTGCCAAATGCAGGGACGTCCTTGTCATCTGAAAGACAACTAAAGCCAAGTCAAAGGTTGATTTTGGTGGATCTGTCCCGGAAGAAAGGCGAAATCATGGAAGAATTTCAAAAATTTCTGGATGTTGTTTATAAATTCCGAAAACACCCCGAGGATTTATATAACACTCAATGGGAAAAAAATTATGCCCAATGGAAACCAGACAAAAGCAGGGAAAGACCCGAGGTATGGAAGCAACTGAAAATTTGGCGGATGCGGAAAGAAAGAATATCATTTTCAGAAATTGCCAAAGGGCTAAAAATCACGGAAGATACTGCAAAAAAATCCTTTTATAAAGCATATGAACGGACCCAGGGCAGACCCTATAAACCGGACAAATACCGAAAGAACGGCCAGAAAATCAATAACTGGGATTTGACAAAAACTTGCCAAACCTGCCCGGACCGGGGCTCCTGTTCCGAGTTGTGCCCGGAAATCATGAGGTTTGTGAATCAGGATGATGGGAGCATAAAAGAGAAGAACATGGGATACGGCAAATTAGCAGATTTCGCGCAATACAAAACATGGCAACAAAACGAACGCTAATAACCTGATTAAATAATCTTCGAAAATAAACACCCTTATTATTTTCCCTTTCACAAGGTTAGAGATAACCATCAATCTGAGAGGAGAGGGAAAATGTCTGATTTTTTTTCCAAAGAAGCTGAACCCCAAACTGAGACCGTGACATTCACGATTAATCCAGTATTCCTGACACCAAAGGAGCTCGCGTACAGGACGGGTTTGTCTGTCCAGACCCTGGCGAATGAGAGGCACGCCGGAAAAGGTTTTCCTTATATCAAACGCGGAAAATCTGTTTTGTATTTCTGGCCCGAAATCTTTGGAATCCTTCACGGAAGTAGAGTTGAGCCAAGGAGAGCTTGAAGATGATCTTAAAGAATCACCCGGTGGGCTAGGGCCGACACTAGCAGGTTAAAATGTATTATGTCATTAATACCACATCTTGCTTGTATCTTCAAATCATAAATATCACCCTGCCCTGGATCGCAGCCATATTGACCGGCAACAAAAGCAGGTCATCATCTATTTCACACCATGAAGACCTGGAAGGCCGAATGCAGAAGGGTAATGATGAAATCCGCGAAGCGAAAAAGTAATGCTTAAAAATTGCCTGCCAGTTTATCTGGTCCCGACGGGGGGCACTGTTTTTTCCTTTGGCAGTGCGAGGCATCACCCAAAAGGACCAGGTCATGAAATATCAGCCATACAGGTTCCCGAATGACATTAATTATAAACATTTTTTCAAGTTCAAGAAAGACATGATAACAGCTCCAAACTCATTATGGCGGGCATTGTCTCTGTCCAGTAAATCAGTTTATCCGGTGATTGGGTGCCATTGTAATGCAGAAGGCAAAGCCTTCCCTTCCCAACAAACTATCGGGGATCTGGCCGGTTTGACCCGGAAAACTGTCCGTGAAGGCATAGAGGGTTTGATGGCCCTGCCATGGTTTACAATCTCAAATAAGATCAATGCCAAAGGCATGAGAACAAAAACATATGTCATTGACCAAAACAAAACACCTATGTTCCCCTTCCATAAATCTATTCTGGAATCTGGTATCTGGCGGGAGCTGTCAACGGGAAACAATTCCAAAGCCGCCCATGCAGTCTACTGTGTCTGTCGTGCATACGGTTTCCAGGATGCCGGCTTATACAATGAATCAGAGAACACCGATTTTGCATACGCCGATTTTTGGGCAGAAATATATCCTATCCGGCGTTATGATTTCCTACAGGCTGACATAGATGTGATTGCCGAAAAAGCCGGAGTGAGCATCAACACCGCAAAAAAAGCCATGGATGCCCTGATGGATTTATGGATGTTGTCCTGGGATAATGGCGCAGATTGTTATCGGGTGCTTATCAAACCGCCGAAATATTTTACGAGGGAATACATCAACGCAGAACTGGAAAAAACACAGGAGCAGCCGAGGGGTATGCATAGGGCAATGCCATGGTGAAGGTCAATTTTTACCCCCTAATAAGGTAGAAAAATGCAAATCAAAATTTACCCACTAAGAAGGTACTTAAGTAGGGACATAAGTAGGAAAATAAGTAG
>CAYNHL010000211.1:0-4044 GCA_964397015.1 uncultured Desulfobacterales bacterium
GGTCTCGATGTATGAAATATTTTTGAAAAATTTAAGATAGGTGGCGTAAAAAAAAGTGCCAAAAGAAAACATCAGGCTTAAAAAACCAACTCCCCCGAACACGTAAATGGGTTTTTGCGCGTAATTGTCAAGAAATGTAATCACGATCAGGTCCAGGATAACTTTGATGGTCCTTTCAAGGCCGTAATTGGATTTTCCGTGGGCTCTCGGATGGTGTGTGACCGCAAGCTCCGCAATTTTAGCGCCTTCCCAGCTTGCATAAATGGGGATGAACCGGTGCATCTCCCCGTAGAGCCTGACACCCTTGACCACATTTTTTCTGTAGGCTTTTAACGTGCAGCCGTAGTCTTTTAACCTGACTCCTGAAATCTTTGAAATTATTTTATTGGCAATCCTGCTTATCCATACCTTTTTCAAGGTGCTGTCTTTACGGTGTTTGCGCCATCCCGAGCAGACGTCATATCCCTGGTTCAGCTTTTCGACAAGTCTTGGAATATCTTTTGGATCATTTTGAAGGTCCGCGTCCATGGGAATGATGATGTCGCCTTGGGCATGGTCGAATCCTGCCATCATGGCCGCGGTCTGCCCGAAATTCCTGGTAAAGTGAATCACTTTTATCTTTGAATCCCCGGCGGCCAGCTGGTCAAGGATACCGGCACTGTCGTCTTTGCTTCCGTCATTGACAAAAATGATCTCGTAACTGCACTCCATTTCATCGAGCACTGTCTTTAACTGCCGGTACAGGATGTCAAGATTTTTTTCTTCATTATAGACAGGTATGGTGAGCGATATCATCTCATCCATTTTACAGTTCGCTTTCCTCGATATATGCGTTTCCGGTAATGGCATCCACCTTGACCACGGCGCTCCTGCCTTTTGCATTGACCAGTGTCAGCTCCATTCCCTCCCTGGTATGGCCGGACGAATAAAAGAAAAAAGAGGCCTCTTCCTGGTTCACAATGTCATCTCCAAGGGTCACGGTTTCAACCCTGACATCATCTGGCAGTACCAGCGAACCGATCTCTACCCATGCCATTTCCGGAGCCTGCCAGGAAGCTTCGGGCTCTTCTACCGCCTGGTAGCTCAGCATTGACACAACACCTTGTTCCAGGCCGAAAGAGACCTTGATATAACTATTTTTATGACCGGCAATATCCCTTGCCTGACGAAGGATGGTTACCACGTCACGGGCGCCGGACCGAAGTGACACATGGGTAAGCGCACCGAACATTCTCGGCATGACCAGACCGGAAACAAGCCCGACGATCACCAGGACGACTATCAGCTCGATCAGCGTAAACCCTTGAGGCTTATTCCCTTTCAAGGTCCTTCCAGCTTACTATATCCTGGTTCTCACCATCGCCGCCCGGAGCTCCGTCCGCACCGTATGACACAATCTCGTAATCACCATGATCAGAAGGTGAAGTATAATTGTAAGGGTTGCCCCAGGGGTCCAAAGGGATTTCCTTGGGAAGATAAGGTCCGTCCCAGTTTGAGTTGTCATCCATATTGGTTCTCAGGGCCAAAAGCCCCTGGTCGGATTCCGGATACCGGCCCATGTCAAGCCGGTACATGTCAAGAGCCGTTTCGAACATCGTGATCTGTGCCTTGGCTGATTTCATCTTGGACTGGTCGACCTTGCCGAACATTTTTGGTCCGACAAGAGAAGCCAGAAGCCCGATGATCACCATGACTATAAGCAGCTCTATCAGTGAAAACCCTTTTTGTTTTTTTTGCCTGTCCAGTTTCTTTTTCATTTTCATTTTATCTTATACCTTATGCATTTCATTTATAATATGTTCATTCCCTGTTTTTGCTTAAAATACCACGTCATTCATACTGAATATCGCCATGAGCATGGATACGACAACGAACCCGATCACCACACCCATAAGAAGGATCATCATGGGCTCAAGCAGGCTGACCAGCCGCTTTATAAGGTTCTTTACCGTGTTATCATAATTATCGGCCACCCTCAACAGCATGCCGGACATGTTACCGGTTTCTTCTCCCACTTTGATCATGTGGATGGCAAGGGGTGGGAAAATATCGATATTGGCAAGGGGCACAGACAGCCTTTCTCCTTCCTTGACCTTGTCGTGAATACTGTCCATTGACCTGGCAATGGTCTTGTTGCTGACAATCTGTTTTACAAGGACGATTGCGTTCAATATCGGCACACCGCTTTCGATCAATGTGCCAAGGGTTCTTGTGATCCTGCCGACTTCGATCTTTTTTACAAGATCCCCGACCAGGGGAGTACGCATTTTCAATGCATCAAACCGCAGCCGCCCGGCCGGGCTCTTTATGTAACGGGCAAGCAGAAAATAAACAATTACCACAGCCAGCAGGATCGCCCACCACCAGGATCGAAAACCACGGCTCATGCCCAGCAGAAGCTGGGTGGACCAGGGAACGGCACTTTCCATATCGGAAAAAATGACACTGAAATTGGGAATTACATAGGTCATAAGGACAATAATCGATATGCCGCCCACAGCCAGGAGAAACAAGGGGTACACCATGGCGGACTTGATGAAGTCCTTGAGCTCCTGGGATGAGCCGAGAAACACCCCGAGACGCTGCAGGACAATATTGAGCACTCCGCCTGCCTCCCCTGCCCTGACCATGTTGACGTAGAATTCACTGAACACCTTCGGATGCCGGCCCATGGCTTCGGAAAGGTCTACCCCGCCCTCGATGGCCCTGAGAATTTCCTTTATAACGCCTTTGAATTTCGGATTTTCCGTGGCTTCAAACAGGATCTTGAGTGACCGGTCCACCGGCAGGCCTGCTTCCAGCAGGGCAGTCAGGTCCTGGGTAAAGAGCATGATGTCTTTTGATGAAATCCTTTGAAAAAAGGTCTTTACATCGATGGATAAAAGCGAGCCTGCCCGGGAAAACTTTCTGGAAGATAGCGCCACCCTTACCGGGATCATGTTGTTCTTCTGGAGATGCTCGATCACCTCGGATTCGGAAAAAGCCTCCATGGAAGATTGAACGGATTTGCCTGCAGAATCCACTGCTTTATATGAAAAAAGAGGCATCAGATCTCCAGCGTGACCCTCAACACTTCGGAAATGGTGGTAACACCGGCTTTTACCTTTTCCCATCCATCTTCACGCAGGGTGCGCAGTCCTGATTCGATTGCCTTTTTCTTGATCTGTTCGGAACTGGACTTGTTTATCACTTCCCTGCGGATGGCTTCGTTCATGGGAAGGTATTCGAATATGCCTGTCCGGCCCTTGTAACCGGTATTGTGACAGGCATCGCACCCTTGTCCCTCAAAAAAGGTAATCTGCTCCAGCTGCTGGTCTGAAAGCTTCATAAGATTAGTCAGGCGCTTTTCAGGTGTCACAGCAGTTTTACATTCAGGGCAGATCACGCGGACCAGGCGCTGTGCCATTATCCCGAGCAGGGTCGAACTCAGAAGAAAATTTTCAACCCCCATGTCCATGAGCCTTGAAATGGCCCCGGCGGAATCATTGGTATGAATGGTGCTGAACAGAAGATGACCGGTCAGTGCGGACTGGATTGAGATTTCCGCAGTCTCCCGGTCGCGGATCTCACCGACAAGGATAATATCCGGGTCCTGACGGACAATGGACCGCAACCCGTTGGAAAAGGTCAGACCGATCCTGGCTTTCACCTGGATCTGGTTGACCCCGGAAAGCTGGTACTCCACAGGATCTTCAAGGGTAATGACCTTTTTTTCCGAAGAATTGATCATGGCAAGGGTGGTATACAGCGTGGATGTCTTTCCGCTGCCGGTAGGGCCTGTTACCAGTATCATGCCGTAAGGCTGCCGGACCAGTTCCACGTACTGCTGGTAGATGTCTTCCGGAAATCCGAGTTTTCGAAGATCCAGTTCCAGAGATTCCCTGTCCAGGATCCTCATGACCAGGCTTTCACCATACAGGGTCGGCACGGTTGACACCCTGAAATCTATCTCCCTGTCAGCTATTTTCAGCTTGATCCCCCCGTCCTGTGGCAGGCGGCGTTCTGCTATATCCAGTTTTGCCATGATTTTCACCCTGGAGATAA
>CAYNHL010000212.1:0-4025 GCA_964397015.1 uncultured Desulfobacterales bacterium
CCAGATCAAGTTCCTGCTTTAAAGCTGGCGAGACTTGCTGTATCAAAAAAACACCAGCACAAAGGCTATGGAAATTATTTGATAGGGAGCGCTGTTGAAAAAGTCATTTCTATTTCAGAAAACGTTGGCATAATTGGACTCTTTGTCGACGTAAAAGATCCCCATACCAAAGAATACTATGAACAGTTTGGATTTATCTCCCTCAATGGGAAGCCCTTGTTATTATTCCTTCCGATAAAGACACTGGTTCAATACAAATAACGCTGCAAATAACCAGTGCAAATGGTCGAGTAGGCCAAAGGAACCGCCCCTGTGCCCTGCATTGGCACTCTTACAGCGATGGTATTGATTTCTGCCTTGACTTAAACGGGTTAATCAATGATGATAAAAGATCCCTGGAACATGAATTCAAAGGAGTAAAGTTAAATGAATGGAAAACAAAGAATAATAACTGCTCTTGAAATCAGGGAGCCTGACTGCGTGCCCCTCTATATCCACGGGATTAATGAGGGCCCCATTATAGGGATTGGGAAACACATCACTGACGGTCTTCCCCGGCCGCAGGATTTCAGGCTTATGAATGATCATGATAAATTCAAGCTGCTTGATACTCTTTTCATGATCCATGAGGCATTTGACATTGACGGAATAACTACATTTGAAATAGGCCATGAAACAAAGGTGGATGACCTCCATGTCAAAGATGGATTTGGTGTGACCTATAAACTCTCAGAATTTGGTATTCCAGTCCCTGTTGGTCACCCGGTTACAACCTTTGATGAGTTAAAAACATTCAAGCCCCCTGTTCCCAAACGAGAGGATCTAGGGCTTCTTGATCTTGCAGTCGACAGGTTTAAAGGCAGCAAGGCCACCTTCTGGCTCATGAGGGGTATATTTGTCAGATCCTGGCGCCTGATCGGCATGACAAATCTGATGATGAATCTTTACAGCAACCCTGAATTCATCCATGCAGTTGCCCGTATGATGCTGGAATTCAATCTTGCCCAGCTTGACCTGCTTGTTGAAGCTGGTCTTGATGTGCTGGTAATTGAAGATGATATAGCATCGACAAAAAGTCCCATGATATCACCGGAACATTTTAAAATCTTTGTAAATCAATATAACAGACAGATCGTTGACAAGGCCCATGAAAAAGGACTTAAAGTTGTAAGGCATTCTGACGGCAATCTCTGGCCCCTTATGGACATCCTCCTCGAGACCGGCTATGATGGAATCAATCCTCTTGAACCCCAGGCAGGCATGGAAATGAAAAAGGTAAAAGAGTACTGTGGAGACAGAATCTGCCTCCTGGGAAATATTGACTGCATAGATCTTCTGCCCAAGGGCACTCCCGAACAGGTCGAGCAGGCTGTCATACAGACAATTAAAGATGGGGCAAAGGGAGGCGGGCTGATTATATGTTCTTCAAACTCCCTTCACCCTGGCGTTAACCCTGAAAACTGCATAGCCATGTTTAAGGCCGTACGCAGGCATGGTAAGTATGAAAAGGATTTGAATAATGGCTGAAAAAAAGTCCTGGAAAGTTTTCTGGCTTCTTTTTCTGCTCTACATGTTTGATTACATGGACCGCATGGTTATTGTATCTTTATTTCCTTTTTTAAAGCAGGATATGGGTATGACAGATGCCCAGTGCGGTATGCTGGTGTCTGCTGTTTACTGGTCAATTCTAATTTTCTCCTTTCCTGCCTCTATTATTATTGACCGGTGGAGCCGTACAAAAAGTATCTCCATTATGGCAGTATTCTGGAGCATGGCAACCCTGGCCTGTGCATTTACCAGAAATTTTTCACAGCTTTTTATCATGAGAACTGCCATTGGTATTGGTGAAGCAGGATATGCACCTGGCGGGACAGCCATGCTTTCAGCAAATTTTCCAAAGGAAAAAAGAGCAAGAATCCTTGGGTTATGGAATGCTTCCATTCCGCTTGGAAGTGCCCTTGGAATAGGAATCGGAGGATTTGTCGCCCACCACTTCGGCTGGCGCCATGCCTTTGGACTTGTAGCTGCTCCAGGACTTTTGATCGCCATTCTGTTTTATTTTGTAAAAGATTATGAAACTGTCAAGCTGGTTAAAAAAGAGAAATCCGGTAAAGAAATAAAAATGCAGTTTGTTGATATGACAAGACAATTTACCAACAATCCAACTTTACTCTGCAACAACCTGGCCTTTGCTTTGAATGTCTTTATTACCACTTCACTTTTGACCTGGCTTCCAACATATTTTCACCGGTTTAATGATCTTGCCATGGATAAGGCGAGCATGAAAGCAAGTTCCATCATGATTCTTGCAATCATCGGCGCCCCTCTTGGCGGTTTTCTGTCAGATGCCTGGATGAAGAAAAAAGAAAATGCCCGCCTTTTGTTCCCGGCTGTATCATCCATTCTTACTGGAATTTTACTCTTTATTGCTTTTTCCTTTTTTCACGGAAAAGCTCAATATCTTGTTCTGCTTCTTGTCGGCATAACAGCTGTGGCCTTTGTGCCTTCCTGTGTAGCTGTCACCCAGGATGTGGTCCATCCTGGACTTCGTGCAGTATCTTTAAGCCTGAATATAGTGATCCAGCATCTTCTGGGTTCAAGCCTTGCCCCCATTGTTGTTGGAAGGCTTTCGGACAATTATGGCCTTGATAAAGCGCTGATGGTTCTGCCTGTATTTGCCTTGATTGCAGGACTGCTGCTGTTTATTGGCTCCTTTTATTATAAAAAGGACCTTTATCAGGAGCACAGTATTTAATTTTACAATAAAAGTCATGGCTAAAACCGGGGATGGGGGCGCCGGTGATGAGCAAAGTCGCCATTAACAAGAGTTTTATGAAGTTCAGGTCCGACACGAACTAAGAATTTTCCTGAGTATGGCTTTTCAGGCTCCTCACCACGTTCAGAACAAAATTCCAAGTAATCCTCTACTGAATCAGTAAAAGCTTTCCGAAGTTCATCTACCGATTCACCTTTATATTCTATCATGGGATATCTGATCGATCAGGTACGAGTTACAAATTGCGGCCCGGTCTTCAAAACATTTTCAACAACCTGACTGAATTTCACTTTAGCATCTTGTAACTTCCATGATGTATTCATAAAACCCCCTGTTCATTTTTTTACATGCGATTACCCTGCACAATCGCCCATGAACAGTTGACACCCCCGTGGGTTTCTTATAAAAGAAAAGATACAATATCGTGCCCATATCAATCATTGTTCAACTTTCGGAGTTGGTGAGTTTCATTGAAGCCCGAAAGTTGAATCATTATTATAAAAGGAAAAACAGATGATCCTGCTCAATCCCCTGAAAACTGATTTCAGCCATCTTGACCCGGCCTCCGGTGCCATTATGAAAAAAACCATTGCTTTTTTCGAAAACCGGGGGAAAAAACAGCTCAAATCCGATTATCACCAAAGGGTATGGTACGAAGAGTTTCTTGAATTTTTAAAGGAAAACAAGGTTTTTTCAACCCTTCTCACCCCTTCGGAATATGCACAAAACAATCCGGATGCCAGGTGGGATACATCAAGGATCTGTGATTTCAATGAAATCCTCGGGTTTTACAACCTGTCTCACTGGTATGCCTGGCAGGTTTCTATCCTGGGCCTGGGCCCCATATGGATGAGCAGGAACACGGACATGAAGAAAAAAGCCGCCCGGATGCTCGAGGAGGGTCACATCTTTGCATTCGGCCTGTCTGAAAAAGCCCATGGAGCAGACCTGTACAGTTCTGAAATGGCCCTGACACCACTGGGCGAGGGGAGTTACGTGGCCGACGGCGGCAAATATTACATCGGCAATGCAAACCAGGCCGGTATTGTATCCACCTTTGGAAAAAATTCTGAAACCGGTGAATATGTATTCTTCGGTGTCAGCCCGGAACATGAGAACTATGACCTGGTCCAGAACGTGGTGGACTGGGAGGGTTACGTTGCTGAATATGCGCTGAACGGTTACCCGTTAACAGATGAGGATATACTGTCCAGCGGACAGGATGCCTGGGATGCCGCGCTTAACACCA
>CAYNHL010000213.1:0-3996 GCA_964397015.1 uncultured Desulfobacterales bacterium
ATGGCAGCTTAGTCGTGCAACTTTTTTGTGTTGCACCCATCGAAATCAGGGTGTGGTAAAAACATCAGGTTCGATATCCAGTGCCTTGAGATATTCCAGATGGACAGGCTTCAAGGGCTTGGCAAGCTGCCGCTGATTTCCGCTTTTAATGACAAGAACAGTATGAAATTTTGTTGTCATCATGAATGAGGTCGGACGTTTTGTTCTACGCTTCACCCAACCGGTCACTGTTATTCCCTTTTTTTCAATATACTGCCGCATAGTCCTTTCGATGAGACGCCAGATAAGAAGGGAGATCAGTAGAATCATTCCAAGAATCTTAATCCTTGAGTTCTTTTTCAAAAACACACTGTTAATGATGACCGGGTTTTTCAAGAAGCCAAAGTTCTGCTCAATGCCACTCTGGTTCTTATAGAGTCCCAATAGGTCCCTGGCACTCCATTCTGATTCCTGTGCAATCAAATTGGTAATCAGAACAAAGCACCCGGCTTCTTCCCTCAGGCTGTGAACCTTTTGTTCATTTTCTTCAAAAACAGGATGGATGTGATATTCAAACCTTTCGGGAACGCGCTTTTCTCCCTTTTTTGGACGGCCCCTTGAATATTTGGGAATTTTGTCAATGGAAGCCGATATCGTTAATAGGTCTGTATTTTTCAGCAAACGGGACAGCTTTCCCACCGCAGCCTGGGCGTCAGCTTCACAGTAATAATGAGCTGCAATTATTTTCTGGGCCTGCTGTTCAAGTTCCTTTTTATTTTTGGTTAACAGACGTTCGATTTTTTTCTGTCTTCGTTTGTCATGGGCACTGGAGTGTATGACAATCGCCCGGAAAAACGTATCATACAGGTTCACGGTGGTCTCAAATGCTTTGTAACGGGCGGCCGGCCGTTTCTGTGTGTCTTCTGTTTCAGCAAGGATCCCGATATCAACCCATTTATCGGCCTGAACCGCTTGTCTGACCGCACGGCCGCATTCCTTGTAAGTTGCCGGTAATCGGCTGATGAATTTTGTTTTATCACCTGCTTTTTCAAGATTGTCTTGTGTCACGAATGCTGAATCAGCAACATACACGAAAGCGTTCTCCTTAAGCCCGTGGTTTGCCATATGCTTTGAGATCGTGGTCAGCAGTTCATTGTTTTTCGACGGTTGTCCCGGCAGCCGGAGACAATGAGTTCAAGACCATTCTTGTCAAACATATCTTTCCGGGCTCGGATAGTGATGCCTATCGTGGTCTCCCATAATAAACGGAGGTCAAAACATATTCAGCCAATTAAGATAAAATGCGGTTGCAGTTTTAAGAACAACACCCGGGGAGTGCATTATGACACAACTTCTGTAACTGTGTATGGAGATTATGACCAGGCCATGGCCATTATGGCACCAACAGAGATAACCACACCGGCCCAGTTGACCGGCAGCATTTTTTCCCTGTATATTGCGACTGCAAAAAATACGGACAGGCTGACAATACCGATACTGTTCATGCCGAAAATGATGGAGCTGTCAAACACCCGGGTATTCAGGGCGTTTATCAGGAAAAACATTGACCCGAAATTGCATATTCCAAGAAGGATGCCGGCGAAAAGCACTTTAGGGGTGATAAAGGATGATAATGAGGTCCTGGTCAGCAGGCAGGCCAAAAGGCCTGCGATAAATGCCCCGGTAAAGCAGGCTCCGGTGAACAGTGCCGAATAGGGCGCACTGATAAAAGTATGCTGGGCATATTTTACAATGGAATCCAGGATACCTATGCCCATGAACAGGACCAGGGGCAGGTAGATGTAGCGGACCTGCACAGATGTGTCTTTTTTCCTGACTGATGTCAGGACCAGTGCGGCCATGGCCAGCAGTATCCCTGACAGTTTCAGCAAATTGACGGTTTCCTGGTCCTGCCAGATGGAAAAGACAACCGGTATTGCCACTGACATCCGCATGGAAACCGTGGTAGGGGCAATGCCGGCCTTCCGGGTGGAGATGCCGATCATGAAAAACATGACAATCAGCAGAACTCCAATAGCCATTGAAAGCCAGAACCATTCACGGGTGAGCATGACCGGGTAATAGCCGAGAAAACCCTGGTTGTAGAGAAACATACCCAAAATGGAGGCCGTGATGTAGTTGAGTATGATCACTGGAAACAGGTCGATGTCGAACCGTCCCAGGCCTTTGAAGATCATGACGATGGCAGTTGAACTCAATATGCTGAACAGCAGGTGGATCATGGTTTGAGGATCGAGCCTGGCGGCGCCCTTTTGTCTATTTGAAGAACCAGTTTTTCAATGTGTTGAAATAGGATATTATGACAACGGTTACAATGCCCGCAAACACCCACTGGATGGCCTGGAAATGCTGTTCCAGAAAATCGAAGCCAATGACCCAGACAATGATTGCTGTCAGTGTGCCCAGACTGACGGCCGTAAGATTGTGCCATAGTTTGACCTGGAGCAGAAAACCTATGATAACGCCGAATACCGGGCCTGTGACCGGAAGGGGGACCATCACGAATACAAAAAGCCCTATCCATCCATGATTTTCAATGCGGGTCCTGTGTTTTTGTGCTTTTTCAGCGAACCGGCCGGTGAGGGTTTTGATCCACCTGGCCTTTATATAATTGTTTATGGACAATACAAAAATTGAATATGTAAAGCAGATAATGAGCAGTTCCAGGTAAAAATTGTAAAGGGCTGTCCATACAAGGTTGAAATTGTTCATTATACAAAGCCCTACACCAGCGGCCCGGCCGCCGAACAAATGGGCTAAAAGGGCAAGCAGGAGTGTTTTTGCCGTCGATATATCTGTTATCCAGAAATATGAGATAGCCGCCAGCAAGGCCAGGGACATTAAGATCCCGGCCAGCAGGAGCCGGACTTCGGCCAGGCGAAAAAGGTTTATGTATCGCAATTTTGCCAAGACTGTTTTTCCTGTCAATCCTGCCCTCACGGGCTGTGAGGGCAGGGGCCGCGGTTGCGGCATGTTGTGGATACGGTCACCCGCCGGTACCGGATGATGTTCATTCCCCGGTACCGGCCATGGGTGCTCATATTTAAGTCTAAAGGTTATTGTTTCCCTACCCGGACCGCACATACCTTGGTTTCGGGTATCTTCGCCACAGGATCCAGTGCCGGGCTGGTCAGCAGATTGGTGTGAGCCTCCGCAAAATGAAATGTCATGGAGACAATCCCCGGAGGGCAGACACGGCTGACACGGGCCCTGACATTTACCTGGCCCCTGCGGGATGTAACCTGGACCATATCGTTGTCGGCAATTTTGAGTTTGCCGGCATCCTCGGGATTGATATACAGCAGCTCTTCGCCGTTCAGATCGTCGAGTCCCTTCACCCTTCTGGTCATACTGCCGGTATGGTAATGGAAGAGGCTGCGGTCGGTTGTCAGCAGCAGAGGAAAGGTGTCATCGGGAAGTTCGATGGATTCACGGTATGATAACGGCATCAGTTTTGCCTTGCCGTTGACGGTTGAAAATGCCTTTGTATGGAGAACGGGTGTCCCCGGATGGTCCGCTGATGGACATGGCCACTGGATTCCATCTCCTTCCAGCCGGTCATATGTGATTCCGGCATAGCTGGGGGTAAGGGAGGTGATCTCATTCATGATTTGCTCAGGTCCTGAATAGTCAAACCCGGTTGAGTTCATTTTCTGTGCAATGTCGCAGACAATTTTCCAGTCCGGGCGGGATTCACCTGCCGGATCCAGCGCTTTTCTTATGCGCTGTACCCTGCGCTCCGTATTGGAAAAGGTCCCGTCCTTTTCAGCAAAGGTGGCAGATGGGAGTACCACATCCGCCATTTTGGCCGTTTCTGTCATGAATATATCCTGAACTACCAGGAATGGAAGTTTTTCAAGGGCTTTCACCCCGTGGGAGGCATTGGCATCGCTAAGGACAGGATTTTCACCAACCAGGTAAAGCGCCCTGATAGAGCCGTCAAGGATTTTGTCAAAAATTTCGGTATGCGTTATCCCCGGAGCCTCAGGCAGGGTT
>CAYNHL010000214.1:0-222 GCA_964397015.1 uncultured Desulfobacterales bacterium
GTTACCAGGACAAGATAGCCGCTCTCGAGGAAGAGATCAGATCTATCCATGCAGCATATTCGGCTGAAATTGAAAAACAGCAGGCAAAAAAGGACTTGCTTGAGCTGAAATGCCAGATTGCCCGGCAGGAAGAAACATTTTTAAAAGAGAAAAAAATGCTCGAGGCACGGCTTTTTGAGATTGAATCATCCATTGCCTGGCGCATGATCTCAAGATACAGGC
>CAYNHL010000214.1:232-3962 GCA_964397015.1 uncultured Desulfobacterales bacterium
CCTCGATGTGCTTTTTCCTGAAAACAGCTTTAGAAGACGGCTCTACCGGCTTATATTCCGGTCAGCGGCTGTATTGTACCGTCAAGGGCCTAAGGTGTTTGCTGTAAAATCTTTTCAGCGGCTTGGCCTGCCCGGAGCGAAAAAAAAGTTCTTTGCACCGGCATCTCTGGTTTTTCCAGAGCATGATAATGTCCGCGTAAGCATCGTCATTCCCGTATACAACAAGGTGGCCTATACATTCCGGTGCCTTGAATCCATTCTTGCAGATTCAGATACAGTTGTTCCATATGAAGTGATCGTGGTGGACAATGCTTCCACAGACGAAACATCGCGCGTGCTCAAAGACATTCCGGGCCTTGTTGTCATGACAAACCGGGAGAACAAGGGCTTTGTAGAGGCCTGTAACCTGGGTGCCGGCCGGGCCAAAGGAGACTACCTGCTGTTTCTCAATAACGACACCACGGTAACCGCAGGCTGGATCGAGGCCCTGCTCGAACCTTTTGATGACGATGAAAAAACCGGGATCACCGGGGCCAAACTGGTGTATCCCGATCAAACACTGCAGGAGGCCGGTAATATCATTTTCAAGGACGGATCCGGATGGAATTATGGCAGGGGGCATTCTCCTGATGCGCCGGAATACAATTACCGAAAAGAGGTGGACTACTGCTCCGGTGCCTGCCTGATGATTCCCGTTTCTTTGTGGGAAGAGGCAGGCGGGTTTGACATGCGCTATGCTCCTGCATATTACGAGGACACCGATCTTTGCTTTACAGTCCGGCAGATGGGATACAGGGTCGTTTACCAGCCCGACGCCCGGGTGGTGCACTATGAAGGTGTTTCTTCCGGGACCGATATCAATACAGGCTACAAGAGATTCCAGCAGGTCAACCATGAAAAATTTGTCGAAAAATGGGGGCAGGTCCTTGAAAAAGATCATTTTTCAGGTCCTTTAGACCTGTTTCATGCAAGAGAGCGGTTTTCGGGCAAAACCATCCTGGTGGCAGATCACTATGCCCCGACCTTTGACAGGGATTCAGGGTCGCTGCGGATGTACAGTATCCTCAAAATTTTAAAGCAGTCAGGACACCAGGTGATTTTCTGGCCGGACAATATGGCCTATGACGAGGTATACACCAGAAAGCTCCAGCAGACTGGTATCCAGGCCCTTTACGGAAACATGAAGTTCGAGCATTACCTGCAGGAAAACGGACAGTATATAGATATCATCCTTTTATCCCGTCCCCACGTGGCCGTCAACATGATCTATCACGCACGGCAGCTGACCTGCGCCCGGATCATGTATGATACCGTGGACCTGCATTTTCTGCGCGAACAGCGGCGCTCCAGCTTTGAAACATGCACCGGTACAATACAGTGGAAACCGATCGAGTGTTTCCTGGCTGATATGGCCGATGACGTTATCGTGGTCAGTCCGGTCGAAAAAGAGATTATGGAAAACCAGGGATATGAAGACAAGGTTTGTGTGATATCCAACGTTCATTCTGTCATGGGACGTGCCGGCGGATTCGAGGCACGGGCCGGCCTGCTTTTTATCGGGGGATTTTTTCACACTCCCAACCAGGATGCCATGCTCTGGTTTGTTGACCGCATTTTTCCCCTTATTCAAGAAAAGCTCGGGTCCATTCACCTCTGGATCGTGGGCAGTCACCCCACTGACGAGGTAAAGGCGCTGGCCTGTGACCATATTACCGTTACAGGATACGTTGAAGACGTGACCCCCTATTTTGAAAAGGCCAGGGTATTTGTATCTCCTTTGCGTTACGGTGCCGGAGTCAAGGGAAAGATAGGCCAGAGCCTTTCCTACGGGCTGCCCGTGGTGACTACGCCCGTGGGGGCGGAAGGCATGGGATGCAGGGACGGACATGACATCCTGGTTGGAGAGGATGAACAGGAGTTCTCACAGAAAGTTGTATCCCTCTACCGGGACAAGGACCTTTGGTACCGGCTGTCGGACAGTTCCATGACATTGATCGACAAGCACTTTTCCCCCAAAGTGATAAAGCGGGAGCTGACCAGCCTTCTGCAGCGGGAGATTTCGTGAATATCAATTTTTTTGCCACTTATAAATGCAACTCAAGGTGTGTCAACTGCTCCATCTGGAAAGGGGAAAGTGTGCCGGCCGGCAGAACCGAACTTAGTTCGAAGGTGCTTGAAAAGCTGTTTGACAGCCCAACAGGCCGGCAGGCTCCGGCAGTCGGTATTGCCGGAGGCGAACCCACCATAGCCCCCTTTTTTACAAAACTGCTTGACTCTGTCCCTGCCGGCAAGCAGGTGATTGTAACTACCAATGCCCTTAACAGTAAAAAACTTTTGGACTGCCTGCATCAAAGCCGGTCTCTGGAGCGTTTTCTGGTACAGGTGTCCATTGACGGCATAAAGGATGTCAATGACGAACTAAGGGGGGTCCAGGGTGCCTTTGACAAAGCGGTCCATCTTCTTGAGACATTGAATGCCCTCGGGGTAAAAACACTGGTCTCGTTTACCATCAACCGGAAAAATATCGGTCAGCTCGAATCTGTATACCGGCTGGCCCGGTCTTTTGACGCGGGATTCAGCACCCGCATGGCATATTGCGGCGGTGCTTATGACAACCAGGACAATGCGGCTTATTTCAATTATACCCCAGATGACTTAGCAGAGCTTGACTCAGCTTTATCCGCAGTGATCGCCAGTGAAGCCCGAAAAGAAAACCATGATCCGGCACAGCTTGTTTTCTGGGACAGGATCACTGACTGCCACCGGCATCCTGAAAAACAACGACAGGTACCATGCAGGGCACTGGATACCGATATCGTCATCGACCTTTACGGGGATGTGTTTGCCAACTGCCCGGCTCTCATGGACACCCCTCTTGGCAATGTCACAAAAATGCCTCTTGATGAAATTTTAAAAAGCGGTGCTGCCAGGCAGATGCGAAACAATATCGAAAGTTTCGCCTGCGGCGGTTGCTGGAACGACTGTCAGGTGGTTACCAATATCCGTCTTTCAAAAAATTTTCTGGCGCATCATTACAACCGGATCATTTTAAAAACTTTGGGAAAAGTTCCTGATAAAATCGATTTCAGCAGGCCAGGGCCCTCTTTTCTGCTTTCAGGATGGTATGCACTGGAAAAAGGTGATTCGTTTAATTTCAGGTGGACAGACCGCAGTTTTGCCGTTCCGGTTCCCCCGGGCACTCGAGCCATTGATATTTTCGCAGCTGTACCCTGGCTTGGGACTGAGAGGCCTGAAAACATAAGATCCGGGACAGATGGCAGGGAGGTGGAACTCGTCCTTGAAAGCCAGGGCAGAGAGGTCGCCCGTGCAATAATTACCTCTCCGGACTGGCAGGAGATACGAATCTTGCTTGATTCTATACCGGATAAGACCATTGTGGGAACGTTCTCGTTGAACCGTTGCCTGAAACCAGGCGACAAGAAGGACAGCAGCGATGAAAGGACTTTGGGCATGGCTGTATCCCGGATCGGCTTTGTGGATAAACCGGTGAAAACTCCTTGATTTTAGCGGCTGGTTGGTATATTTGCGGTAATATTAAACTCTTAAAAACAGGATTTAATTCAGGTATATGACGCAATCCAGACCAATTGAAAAAATCATTTTATTTTTGGCTGCTGCCTGGCTTTTGTTCATTATTGCTTTCAGCCTGGGTATTTATATATATGTCCAGCAGAAATGGCCCTATCCTGTTATTGAAAAAATCGAGCAA
>CAYNHL010000215.1:0-3928 GCA_964397015.1 uncultured Desulfobacterales bacterium
AGTACATGAAAAGACCATGAAATGGCGGAAAGGATCAAAAGAAGAACAGCTGCTGGGACGGGCATGCGGCTTGGTGTTTCTGATCAACAAACTGGCTGCCGGCAATCAGGACATCGGCATTCGGGCCACCATCGACACCCTGGCCGACCTGATGGTGGAGAACCTGCCCCATGGTTCCGGCGACCTGCGCAGCCAGTTGCCAAAGCTTTTGGACAACAGTGGCCTTTTGATGAAGGTCGGGGATGAATACCGTATCCAGACCGAAGAAAGCGCGGCCTGGAGTGATGAGTTTTTAAGTCAGCGGTCTGCTCTGTCCAATGAGATACACCGCATAGAAGCAGAACGTGATGACCGTATCCGCAAAAAATTTGGTGAAATGGTGGGCAAACTGGTTCTCACCCAGGGCAATGCAAAAGTGTCCCGGGAGATCTCTCCGGTCTTTGATACAGACCTGCCTGCAGACGCGGATCAGCGGATCTGTGTCTGGGTTAGAAACGGTTGGGGCATCGATGAAAACGCCATACGTGCCGATGCCCGGCAGGCGGGCAACCAGTCCCCCACGGTTTTTGCTTACATTCCAAAGCGATCTGCCGATGATCTTCGTCATCATCTGATCAACTGCAAAGCAGCAGCCGCCACATTGGAAAAACGGGGCACTCCCCATGCCCCTGAAGGCATAGAAGCACGGTCTGCCATGGAAACCACCCGGCAGACCGCTGAAGGAAAAATCCGTGAACTGCTGGGAGATGCTTTCTCCGGGGCACGGGTATTCCAGGGGGGTGGCAATGAAATCATGGGAAACCGGTTGCAGGAAATGATTCTGGAGGCGGCTGATAATGCCCTGCAACGTCTCTATCCCCAGTTTGCCATGGCTGATCATCCGGGATGGGCCAAGGTGTATGAAAAAGCCCGGACCGGTGCTCCTGATGCTTTAAAGGCTGTCGAAGATGATGGTGATCCTTCCAAAAACCCGGTATGCAAAGCCATCCTGGGATATATTGCCGGCGGCAAAAACGGGACCGATATCCGGAAATGTTTTGAATCCCCTCCTTTCGGATGGTCCCGGGATGCGGTGGACGGCGGACTTCAGGTTCTGCTGATGGCCGGTCTGGTCCGTGCCCAGGATAACCATGGACATCCGGTAGATCCGAAAGATCTGGACCGCAAATCCATCGGCAAGATCCTGTTAAAGGTGGAATCCACCACAGTCACCACGGCCCAGCGTATCCAGATCCGCAAACTGTTTCAAAAAGCTGGTCTGACTGCCAAGCCCGGGGAAGAGCACCTGACAGCACCGCAGTTTCTTGAAAAAATGATGACCATTGCCAATCAGGCCGGGGGAGAGCCCCCCAAACCGGTCCTGCCGGACATCGCTTTTCTCAATGAGATCCGCCTGACCGCCGGCAATGAACAACTGCTGGCCTTGTACAACCAGCGTGAAAACCTGGCCCAGTGTATCCAGACCTGGACCGACCTGGCCCAGAACATCGATACCCGGATAAAAAATTGGGAACGTCTGACCCATCTGGCAATGCATGTCCAGGGCATGGCTGAGGCAGAAGCGTATGTCTCCCAGATCAAAAATATTGAAACACAGCGCCAGCTGCTGGCAGAACCAGACCTGATACCGCCCCTGATAAAGCACCTTACCCAGTTGCTGCGGGATGCATTGAACCAGGCCAAATCTGACTGGGACCGGGAATGGCAGACCGGGGAAAACCGGTTAAAAGAAGATACCAACTGGCAGCAGCTCGAACCGGAACAGCGCCATGAGTTAAGATCCCCCCATGGGCTGGTGAAAGCAGCCTGCCCTGCCATCGAGGTGGATACCACCGATGCTGTTCTCCGCACCCTGGGCCATAACAGCCTGTCGGCATTGAAAGACCGGATTGCGGCCATGCCGGGAAGATACGAACGGGTCCTGCTGGAGACGGCCCAACTGCTGGAACCGGAACTGCAGAAAGTCAATCTGCCTGCGCGCACATTGAAAACCCAGGAAGATGTAGATGCCTGGCTGGATCAGGCCCGGAAACTGTTGATGGACAAACTGTCCCAAGGACCGATTCTGGTATAAAGGAGGTTACATGCTTGAAAAAATCAAATTTGAAAGATTCACCGCCTTTGAGAATCTGGAGGTCAAGTTCTCCCCCGGGATAAACATTTTTGTGGGAGAAAATGGCACCGGTAAAACCCATATCCTCAAAGCGGCCTATGCTGCCTGTGATATTGCCAAAAGTAAGGGCGGGTTTGCCGAAAAAATCAACAATGTATTTTACCCTTCCGGCAAGCAGATCGGCCGCCTTGTCAAACGGTCTTCTGCGAGCAGTAAAGGATCTTTGGATATTACCCGGAAAGTGGGTGACAATAAAAAAATATCCCTGCGACTTTCTTTATCCAACCACACCACCAAACCGGAAAAGGCAAAAATATCCGGCTCTCCTAAAGCCTGGAAAGAGAACCCCATGGAAGCGGCCTATATTCCTGTCAAGGATATGATGGCCAATGCCCCGGGGTTCCGCTCTCTTTATGAGGAACGCGAAATTCATTTTGAAGAAATCTATGTGGATATCATCCGGAAGGCCTTTCTGCCAGTGCTCAAGGGTCCTACGGACAAGCCACGAAAGCAGTTGCTGGACAGTTTGCAGGAAGCCATGGACGGTAAAGTTGTAGCAAAAAACGAAGAATTTTTTCTGCGCAGCAAACATGGTGAGCTGGAATTCACGCTGCTTGCCGAGGGATTCAGGAAAATGGGGTTGCTGTGGATACTGATCCAGAATGGTACATTGCTGAATGGGTCCACGCTGTTCTGGGATGAACCGGAAACCAACCTCAATCCCAGGTTGATGAAAACCGTTGTCGGCATTCTGCTTGCCCTTCAGCGACTGGGAGTTCAGATCTTTTTGACCACCCATGATTATGTCGTTCTCAAAGAGATAGATCTGCAATCCAAAAAAGAGGACAATCTTAGGTTTCACAGCCTGTACCGCAACAGTGAATCAGGAGAATTAGAAGTTTCCAGCACAGCCAGATACCTTGATATTTCTCCCAATGCAATCGATGACACCTTCGGCAGCTTTGTGGACCGTGAAATTGAAAAATCCATGGGAGGCCTGGGGAAATGAAACTGGAAAACATCGACGGGTTTTCATTTGATTTTACAAATGCCTTGGATGCGTTCGTGTTTGATGAAAAAGACAAAACAAACCCCCACTTTCACGGTCAACCCATGAAAGCTGTAGATATTGTCGTCGAGCTTGCTGAAGCGTATCTCTTTGTGGAAATGAAAGATTTTGATGATCCGAAAATTTATAGCACCCAGGATTTCATGGATGAACAAGACCTGAAATCCAAAAGAGACAATTTCAAATGCCTTAAAAACTATCTCAAGTACAAATACAGGGATTCCTATCTTTTCCGGCATGCTGAAAATAAAGTGGACAAACCCATTCACTACATCTGTCTTTTGACTTTTGAAAACCCTCTGAATGCGATTATGCAGAAAAGGCTGCGGATAGAACTCCCGGTGGGAAAAGCATCAAGACGATGGCAGCGTGAGCTGGTCAAAAGCTGTTATGTTGTGAATGTAGAAAGTTGGAACCGGAATTTTCCTAAATGGCCGGTCACGCAGGTGTGACAGATTCAATCCAGATAAAAGAAAACAAAAAAAAGGCACTGAACTGCTCATGAACCCACTGGATAAACCGCTCCGCAACACCCTGGAAAAAACTGTCAAAGATGCCCGCAGAATTGCCGAACATGCTGCAAGGGCTGCATTGGATCAGCTGGGTGTGGGGGAGCCTGCCCCCTTTTCCCATCTCACTGAACCGGAGCGGGTCCTGCGCCGGCGGCTGCGGGTCCATGGCCGTCAGCTGGGAGACACCCTGAACGGCGGCAAAGATCAGACCATGGAACGTCTCATGGAAGAGGT
>CAYNHL010000216.1:0-3858 GCA_964397015.1 uncultured Desulfobacterales bacterium
GTAAATTCGGCAAAAGGCCCTGAACCGCAGTAGATATCGGCTCTTGCCGTTCCCTTGATGGCTCCTCCGGTATCCTGGTTGAGCATGAAGCCCGAAAACCTGCCCCACTCTTCATGGGGCGGCATGGTGTCCCCTTGCGGCAGAAATGACTCTACAAAACACAGCCCTGCTCTGGGAAACAGGGATGAATCCGTTGCCACGGAGCGAAAGGCCGTGACAGGCACCCCGAGACTGCCGTAGGGTCCTCCTGTCTCAGTTTGAAAAAACACGAAACTCTCATTTAAATGCAGGACTTCGTCAAGGCGGTCAGGATTTTTTTCAAGCCACGCCCGGATGGCCTGCATGGACATCTCTTCTTTCGGGATCTCGTTTTGCGCTATGAGATACCTGCCGACAGCTGTGTAGGCATGACCGTTGCTTGAAGCATAGTGGACCCTCAGCTGGCCGCCCTGTTTGAGCTGAATGCGTCCTGAACCCTGGATTTCCAGAAAAAACCTGTCGATCCGGCTCCTGAGCCAGACCACCGGCATCGAGCGGTCTTCGAACCTGTCCATCTGGTTGATCTGGCTGCGCGAATAATACGGCACCACCCGCCTGGACGACTCATCGACCCTGGCCACCAGTCGCCTGTGACCCTTGTACTGGTCTGAAAACAGTGACAGATCGATCTGTAAAAGATCCTCGGGAATGGAATAAAGCGGGTAGGGATAGGCCGGGTCCTTTTCCAGGCTCCCGGGATAGACAGGTTCGAAATACCCGGTAAAAAGGGTCTGTCCGCTTTCGTTTCCCGCTGCCTGGTAAACGGCAAAATCCGATCTGATAAACCTGTTCAGCTCTTCAGCAGCCGGGGCGGTCTTGACAAAAGACAAGAACAGCTCCATGGATTCTTTGATTTGAACGGCGGTATAGATCTCATTTCCATATACAAAAGTTCTGTCCCCGGGAATCCTGCCAAGGTACAAAAGGCTGTTTTCAATGGACCCTGCCAGGTTTTCGAAATCATGATCATCCCTGAATTCCGGATACTCCGGCACATCGAGCCGGATAAGCGGAGGCAGAGGCGGGGGAACAGGTTCAGGCTCTTCAGGCGCAAACCACCTGAGCCATATCACCAGCAGCGCCAGGCCGGCGGCCAGGACAAGCAACAGAAGAGACCATTTTGTTTTATTCATCTGGCGATTTCTCATGCATTGTTTTAACTTTACCCGGATCGTCATCAAGTGGCTTTAAAGGAGTTGTCTTTTCGGAGGTGATCCCGAAGGCCTCGAACTTTCTGGCCGAAGCCAGCACCCTTGTCTCCATTGCCCCCACTGTCCGGTTGTAGGTATCCACACATTTTTGAATATCTTTGCCCAGGCGGTTCATGTGGCCGGACATGGTGCCGAGCCGCTGGTACAGTTCCACACCCAGGTCCCTTATCTTCTGTGCATTTTCATACCCCTGCTGCTGCTTCCATGAATATGACACCGCCTTGAGCATGGCGATAAGGGTAGCCGGGGTGGACAGTATAACCCCTTTTTCAATGCCTTTTTCGATCAGGTCCGGCTGCCGGGCCAGGGCTGCTGAAAAATAATTTTCACCGGGAATGAACAAAACGGTGAACTCGGGGCTCGACGGCCACTGGGCGTGATACTGCTTGGAGGCAAGCATTGTAATATGGGCGGCAACATGCCGGGCATGCCTGTCCAGGCAATTTCTCTGCGTTTCTTCATCCCCGGCCTCCAGGGCATCCAGGTAGGCGGATAAAGATACCTTTGCATCCACTATTATCTGCCGGTTACCCGGCAGTGTCACCACCATGTCAGGCCGCAGGGCGCCTTCGCCGCCCCCGGTAGCCGCCTGCTCCACAAAATCGCAATGGGCTGCCATACCGGAAATCTCGGCCACCCGCCTCAATGTCAGTTCTCCCCAGCGTCCCCGGACATGCGGCACACGCAGGGCCTTGACCAGGTTACCGGTCTGGGTCTCGAGCTGGTGCTGGGTTTTGGCCATTTCAGTCAGCTGGTTGTAAATAGCACCGAACGCCTTGTCCCGTTCCCGCTCCATAATATTGAGATGTTCATTGTATTTTTCGATTGCCTGGCGGACCGGTTCGACGCGCTGCATCACCTGATCCCCCCTGGCTTCGAAATCCTGGCGGGCATTCTGGGCATAGCCGGTGAAAAATGTCTGTGCCAGGGACATGAACCGGCTGGAATTATCTATCAAAGCCTGGTCGGACAGGCCCTTTAGCCGGTTTGAAAAAGCGGTGAACCCCAGCCGGACCAGCAAAAGGCACACCACTACACCGAGTATGAAACCGATGACTGCAAAAACAAGGTTGTCACTTTCGATCATAGCGCCCTGCCACAAACTGACCGCTTTTTCCTCCCGACTTGAATTTCAGATGAATATCCATTATCACCATTTCCCTGTCATAGGACTTGCACATGTCATATATGGTCAGGCCGGCCACCGCAACCGCTGTAAGTGCCTCCATTTCAACCCCGGTCTTCCCGGTCAGGGAGGCAGAAGCCTCGATCCCGATTACACATGCATCACGGTCAGGAAAAAAATCCACTCCCACATGGGTGATGTTCAATGGATGGCACATGGGAACAAGGTCAGCGGTTTTCTTGGCCGCCATCACACCGGCGATGCGTGCGGTTTCCAGTACATTGCCCTTTTTGACCTTTTCATCCAGTATCATCTCGAGGGTCTCTTTTGACATTTTTACTGCGCCCGCGGCCACGGCTGTCCTGTGGGTATCTTTTTTTTCCGAAACATCAACCATCCTGACCCGGCCGCTGTCATCCAGGTGAGTAAACTCGGCCATTTTATCCATCCTGCTTCATAAACTGAGTTTTGCTCGTGGCCTGAGACTTCACCATGTTAAGGGTTTTTGTCAGGGCTGACAGGACATTCTCCCTGATATCCCCTGCCACCACCAGGAACATGACATCGTCTCCCACTTTCAGGTCCCTGTCCTCCTCGATGTGGATCAGGATATCGATGATGCCGGGAAGAGCACGGCACTCTTTTAAAATGGCATCGAGTTTGTCATGATCCACTTCTACGCGGAGTCCTGTGACCTGCTGTCCTTCCCGGGTGGTGCTCCGGACAACACCGTTATGGCACAGGATCATGCCGGCGTCACAATAATCGGGCCGGGCCTTTATTTTTTCAATCATGGCAACCAGTTTCATGTTGCAGTCTCCTTTTCTGATTTCGGCCTGGTATCTTGATTCAAGGCTATCATCCTGGCGGTTTCAAGATCTTTTGGCGTATTGATATTGAAAATGAAATCCAGTTCAGGGTCCAGCTTCCGCAGGCGTTGAACCGGAATTTGTCTGACTTTTTTTTTCCTGAAAAATTTTTTGATCATGAATATGTTCTTTTCCAGGTTTTTTTCTATAAGCGGGATGCAGGACTTGGCGTAAACCGCGGACAAAGCCTCGATCCCGTCTTCTGTTTCCGGTATTATCACCTCGAATTCAGGCCGGATCTGGTCCACCATGTATTCGATAACCCGTTTGCTGACAAAGGGCGTGTCACACGCCGTGACATAGATATAATCACTCGAGGCATGGAACAGTCCGGCATGCAGGCCTGCCAGGGCGCATTTGGAAGGAATCATGTCCCTTACGACTTCCAGGTCCCATTCCATAAAATCCAGGGGATCGTTCACCACGATGATAATCTCTGGAAAGATGGATGAAAAAGTATTGTATATGGTTTCCAGGATGGTCAGCTCTCCCACCCTGTGAAACGCCTTCTTTTTCCCCGGCAGCCGGCTGTTCAGGCCGCCGGCCAGTATCACGCCCGTGCAGTTGTCTTTCATGGGTTATGATTACCGCAACTTTGAGTTAAAATCAAGGT
>CAYNHL010000217.1:0-3819 GCA_964397015.1 uncultured Desulfobacterales bacterium
AAAGAAAGTGTACAATGATATGGCATGGATCCTGGCAACTGCATCAGACAAAACCATTAGCAATTCTAAAAAAGCGATAGAATATGCCAAAAAGTCGATTGCGATAAAACCGGATTGTTTGAATCTTGACACACTTGCGGTTGCTTTTGCCGGGGACGGCCAATTTGAAGAGGCCATCAAAGCTGTCAGCCAGGCAATCGATTTATGTAAATCAGAAAAACCTGAAGTTATACCGGAACTTGAAAAGCATCTTGTTGCCTTTACACTTAAAAAAGATATCAAAGAAGACTGCCCTGCGCGAGACGTAAAAAAACAAAGCCTGAAAGAATGGAAGCCTTGATGAATGTATTTTGAATGGTATGTTCCATTCTTCCACTTTCGTGGAGCTTTTCCAGTGCTTCCAGCTCGACCTTGATCCGTTCCAGAATTTTATTTCGGACATGAGAGTTGGTGGTATCGAAAATATAAGGTTTTCTCCACAGCCCTTTTAACAGCAGAGTGACGGAAAACACGGCCGGGGCAGCTTTATTCGGCAGAGTCATAAAAACTCCAATTGCAAAATTTTTACATACGATTGTCCTGCTTTACAATATAAAAACACTTGAGCCGGCATCAAAAATGTGAAATCATGATAATTTTATACTCATTAGTTTACCGGCGCATTAAAATGAAAAACAAAGACACGGACACCCATGAATTAAGCCAGGATGCTACCCATATCATCCTGGACAGCATCTCTGACGGAGTGTTCACCATCGATTACCACTGGAAGATCACCTCGTTCAACAAGGCGGCCGAAAAAATCACGGGAATCTCGAAAGAAGATGCCATTGGCCGGCACTGCTGGGACGTTTTCCGCTCCAACATGTGTGAACGGCTGTGCGCGTTGAAGCGAACCATGGAAGAGGGAAAGTCATTCGTCAGCTCATCGGCGTATATCATCAATGCAGACCAGAAAAAAGTCCCCATAACCGCATCGACTTCCCTTCTGGTCGACAAAAATAAAAATGTGCTGGGCGGGGTGGAAATTTTCAGGGACCGCAGCCTCGAGGAAGCATTGAGAAAAGAAATCTCGTCCAGATTTCAAATGGGGGACATGGTCAGCCAGAGCTCTGAAATGAGAGAAATATTCAAGATCCTTCCCCAGGTCTCAGAAAGTGACGCCAGCGTATTGATTGAAGGGGAAACCGGAACCGGCAAAGAACTGCTTGCCAGGGCAATACACAACTTGAGCTCCAGAAAACAGGCGCCTTTTGTAGCAATCAACTGCGGGGCCCTTCCTGACACTTTGCTTGAATCAGAACTTTTCGGGCATAAGGCAGGAGCCTTTACCCATGCCGTGCGGGACAAACCCGGGCATTTTGCCCTTGCCAGGGGAGGTACCATATTCCTGGATGAAATCGGCGATACCAGCCCGGCATTCCAGGTCAGACTGCTTCGAGTGCTTCAAGAACATGAGTTTCAGCCCTTAGGCGGCATTAAAACCGAAAAGACCGATGTAAGGATAATTGCAGCCACAAACAAGAACATGGATGATCTGGTGGCGGCGAAAAAATTCAGGCAGGACCTGTTCTACCGCATAAATGTCGTCAATATCAAACTTCCCCCGCTCAGACACCGTCTTGAAGACATTCCGCTTCTGGTGGATCGTTTTATCACGCGCCTGAACAGGCTTAAGAAAAAATCCATCCAGGGCATAGACCATGATGTTCTGGCCATGTTGATGGCGCATAATTACCCTGGAAATATCAGGGAACTTGAAAATATCCTGGAACATGCATTTGTATTGTGCACACAGGGGAATATCCAGCCGGAGCACCTGCCGGCAAGCCTTACAGGGAAAGGGGCCATACCGACCTCCGCCGACCAGGGCGAAGACAGGGACAAACGACCTGCAGACCCGGTCAAAAACGCCCAGAAACAGGTGATAATCGAAACATTGAAGCACAATAACTACAGCCGGAAAAGGACGGCAGCAGAACTGGGAATCCACAAAAGCACCCTTTTCAGGCAAATGAAGCGCCTGGGCATCACCGCCCCGTCTGCGCGGTGATTGTAATTTGATTGCAAAAATGCAATCTTTACAATGCAGTGGCGCAACAACCCCCCTGGTTTATTGTCTTGACTGGCTTCTTTCCATTACTTTTGTCTTGTCTAACCAATTGAAATGTATTTAATTTCTATTCCGATGCCATCTTTTGTATTCCCATGGCACACCCTTTGCAGCTTGTCCGGTCAAGGAGATTAGTTAATGATGAAGGTTGCGTTAACAGTATGGGGAAACAGGATATCACCGGTCTTTGAATCGGCCCGGACCCTGCTTTTGGCTGAAATTGACGGTTTCAGGATTATGGACAAAACCCATGTTTCCTGTGACTGCCAGGATCCCCGCTTTCTGGATACTCTCAAGACCATGAATATCGATATCTTGATCTGCGGTGCCATTTCTGATTTATCCATGCGCATTATTGCCGCCTCATCCATAAAACTTATCCCGTTTGTCACCGGGAATGCGTTGCAGGTGCTTGATTTTTACATGAATGAAACACCGGTGCCACCCGCATATTTCATGCCGGGCTGCAATCCGGTAAGGCACCACAAACGACTTGAGCCCGTGGCATTCAATTTAGATAAACCCTGAAAACAGAAAGTTATCTGTTTTTTATTTAAGGAGAACTATAAAACTCATGATATCTATCATACTGGCCTGCAGTGAACCAGGTTCGTTTACAAAAATGATTCAGGCGTTCGAAAAGCGCGGCATACCGGTCGATATCGCCCCCTCCGGTGCAGCTGCACTTGAAAAACTGAACCTCGAACCCGATGCGGTACTTGTCACTGACGAAGCACTGCCCGACATGAGCGGTCTTGCCCTGGTCGAGAAGACCGTCACATCGAACCCCATGGTCAACTGTGTGGCAATCAGTTCACTGCCTGCCAAAGCATTCCACGATGCATCAGAAGGATTGGGGGTACTGATGCCGTTTCCAGAACATCCGGATGAACAGGACGTTCAAAAACTTCTTGATCATCTCGAAAAAATTCATTCCCTTTGATTGAAACCGTTTAACGGAACAGGAGTTTACCAATAATGATAATCAGTATTGCCAGCGGAAAAGGCGGAACAGGAAAAACTACGGTGGCAACCAACTTAGCTTTTTCCCTGGAAAAAAATGTCCAACTCATGGACTGTGATGTCGAAGAACCGAATTCACATTTGTTTTTTAAACCCGTTTTCGAAGAAAAACAGCCGGTTATAGCCCCGGTACCGGAAATCGATCTCTCCAAGTGCACCTATTGTAAAAAATGCATGGAAATATGCCGGTTCGGCGCTATTGCCGTTGTGAAAGAAAGCGTTATAACCTTTGAAGAACTCTGCCACAGCTGCGGCGGATGCATGGCCGTATGCCCTGAAAAAGCGATCTTTGAAAAAGAACGGATACTCGGGTATATCGAGATCGGAAAAATCAAGGACATCGGGTTCATTCAGGGCACTCTTGAAATAGGACAGGTTATGTCACCGCCGATCATCAAAAAAATCCGAGGTCTTGCAGCGCCTGGTGCGGTCAATATCATTGACGCTCCTCCCGGCACATCATGCCCGGTTATAGCTGCCATGAACGGAGTAGACTTTGTGATCCTTGTGACAGAGCCCACTCCCTTTGGTTTGCACGACCTGACTTTAGCCGTACAGGCTGTACAGGCACTGAAGATTCCCCACGGCATTGTCATAAACCGGGCCGATATCGGAAACGACGCGGTCAAGAAATATGCCCAGGAACATGGAATCCCAATACTCATGGAAATTCCGTTCAGCAG
>CAYNHL010000218.1:0-3808 GCA_964397015.1 uncultured Desulfobacterales bacterium
ACTGCAGTATCAGGGCATTTTGGGGCTCTGTCAATATCCGGGTAAACTCTTTTTGCCCAAGACTGTCAAGTTCCACCCTGATTGGAAAACGCCCCTGGAGCTCGGGGATGAGATCAGAAGGCTTTGAAATATGAAAGGCTCCTGACGCTATGAAAAGGATATGATCGGTTTTGACCGGCCCGTACTTGGTTGGTACGGTACTGCCCTCAACAATTGGCAGAAGATCCCTCTGGACCCCTTCTTTGGACACTTCGGGCCCGTGGGATTTTTCCTGGCCTGCAATCTTGTCAATCTCGTCGAGAAAAATTATCCCGGACTGCTCAACCATGGTGACGGCATCCTGCTTTACCTGTTCCATGTCGACAAGGTGGGCTGCTTCCTCCTGGGTCAAAAGCTTGATGGCATCCTTGATTTTCATCTTGCGGCGCTTGGTGTTCTTGGGCATCAGGTTGCCGAGCATGTCCTTGACATTTATGCCCATCTCCTCCATGCCCGCGTTGGAAAAAATTTCAATCATGGGGGATGTCTTGTCCGTTACATCCAGGTCGACTGTCCTGTCATCGAGTTTGCCCTTTTTGAGCATGTCGCGCAGTTTATCCCTTGTTGAAGCAGAAGCGTTTGCTTCCTGGGGCAGGCTTTTCTGCAAAGGATCCTGGTGGTCCGGCTGCCCCTTGTCGTTTCCGGGCAGAAGAAGGTCGAGCACGCGCTCTTGTGCCATGTACAGTGCCTTATCCTGGACCGATTCCTGCTGACGCTGTTTCAAATCATTGACCGTGAGCTCGACAAGATCCCTGATCATGGATTCGACATCCCGGCCGACATATCCTACCTCGGTGAATTTGGAGGCCTCCACCTTGAAAAACGGGGAATCGGCAAGCCTGGAAAGGCGCCTTGCAATTTCGGTCTTGCCCACGCCCGTGGGCCCTATCAGTATGATGTTTTTTGGGGCGATCTCTTCCTGCAGATCAAGCGGGAGCTGGCGCCTGCGCCAGCGGTTTCGAAGGGCGATGGCCACCGATTTCTTGGCCTTGTCCTGGCCTATGATGTATTTGTCCAGCTCTGTGACAATCTGTGCTGGTTTTATGTCTTTCATGGTAAATCGCTTTCTTTTTGTTCAGGATTGATATCAATTGTTTCAACTGTGATATAGTCATTGGTGTATATACAAAGTGACGCTGCAATGGCCATGGCTTTTTCGACAATGGCCTTTATATCCATATCAGTGTTTTCCAGCAGTGCCAGGGCGGCGGCCTGGGCTGATGCAGACCCGGATCCGATACTTATCACTCCGTGGTCCGGCTCTATTACGTCCCCGTTGCCGGACAAAAGAAATGTATGGTGCTGGTCTGCAGCTATCATCATGGCTTCGAGCCTGCGCAGGTATTTATCCGTCCGCCATTCCCTGGCAAGTTCCACGCTGCTGCGGATAAGGTTGCCGTTATACTGCTCCAGTTTTTTTTCAAGCTTTTCAGAAAGGGTCAGCGCGTCGGCCGTGGCACCGGCAAACCCGGTGATGATCCTGTCGTTGTAAATCCGCCTGACCTTTCTTGCATGGTGCTTTGTAACCATGCTGCCTAAAGTGACCTGGCCGTCTCCTGCCACCACAACCTTGGACTCGTTGCGGATTGCCAGGATGGTGGTTCCGTGAAAACAATTCATGTATAATATATCCTTATCGTCTTGGATGTGCACCGTCATAAACCTTCATGAGCTGATCCATGCTCACATGGGTGTAAATCTGCGTGGTCGACAGGCTTGCGTGGCCGAGAATCTCCTGGATACCCCTGAGATCGGCACCTGAATCCAGCATGTGGGTGGCAAAGGAATGCCGCAGCGTATGCGGCGAGACAGGTACATTCAATTCACATTCCATGACCAGCTTGTTCAGTATCCTCCTGATGGACCGTGCACTGAGCCGGGTTAAATATCTGTTGACAAAACACGCCTTTGGGGGTTGCTTCAATGCACTGCGGTACCTTTCCACGGCATTGAGCGCCCTCTTTCCCACCGGTACGACACGCTGCTTGCCGCCTTTGCCAAAAACCTTAATCATTTGCCTGGCAAAGTCAATATCGTTCATGTCCAGCCCCTCGATTTCAGAAATCCGCATACCGGTGGAATAAAAGGTTTCAAAAATAGCGGCATTGCGCTTTTCCAGCCACGTACCGGTCTTTATGGAATCCAGCAGGCAGAACAGATCATCTATGGCCAGGACATGCGGAATGTTTTTTTCAAGCTTTGGATAGGGAATCATCTCCACCGGGCTTGTCTTTATGACACTTGTTTTGACAAGGTATGAAAAATAGGATTTAAGTGCTGCCAGCTTTCTTGCAAGGGTTCGGCGGCTCTTTTTTTCTTTTACAAGAAAGGCAAGGTAATTGCGTATTACCTGCTTGTCGATATCATTGACATGATCGAGAAAAAGCTTTTCATCCCATTTTTCTCCAAGACCGGCCATGACAAGGTAAAACTGCTCAAAGTCCCTGATGTCCTGGAAATAGGCCCGGCAGGTATGAGGGGACAATCCCTTTTCAGCAGCCAGGGTATCAATATAGGCATTCAATCGCATTTTACTGTTCCAGCAGCGCCATCACTTTTTTCATGTCCTCCCATACCAGGCGTTTTTGCCCGGGATCTTCAAGCAGTGCCTCAGGATGCAGCGTAACCATGGCCCTTGTCTTTTGGACATCATGAAACCTGCCCTGCAGCCTCTGGATTGGATCTTTTTTTCCAAGCACGGTACAGGCCGCCTCCTGACCGAAAAGAATGATCACCCTGGGTTTGATCCTGTCTATACAGGCCATTATGCGCTTACGATCCTGTGCATTGCAGACAAACACCTTTTCAGGCAAAAGCTTTACAGCCTTGAGAATATTTTCCATCAACTCTCCTGCAGGCCCGTTGAAAAAACAGCCGCTGCTGTCCACTACAACCACGGATGCATCCGTAGGACCCAGGCAGACAAAGTCTTGAGTATCGAGGGTAAAGTTCCAGTTTTCAAGGATCTCCAGTGTGGAGTCCGCAAGGTTCAAAGGCAGATTGTGCTGTTCTTTGAAATCCGAAACAAAACGTGTAAGATCGGCAACAACACGTTCCATACGAACCTGTGACGCATTAGGGCATTCATCCGGGACAGGAAAGGTCATTGTCACGATCTTTTTACAACCTGGTCGAGCAGCGCGTGGGCCACAAGCTTTTTTTCCATGAGCGGCAGGTCCATGGAAGTTCCATCCTTGAACATAAAAGCTACCTTGTTGGTTTCTGCCTTGAAACCCGAATCCGCAATTCCCACAATATTGGCCACTATCATATCCAGATTTTTTCTTGCAAGTTTTTCAGCGGCATTGGTTTTAAGATCGCTGGTTTCAGCTGCAAATCCGACCAGGAACTGTCCGGAACGCTTTTTTTCCCCAACAGCCTTTAAAATATCGGCGGTTTCATCAAGATCCAGTGAAAAGCTTGATCCTGCAGCCTTTTTCTTGATTTTTTCATCACTGAAGCCTGCCGGCTTGAAATCCGACACCGCCGCGACTTTTATAACAATATCGGCAGTATCCAGGTGTTCCATGATCACAGAATACATCTGCTCTCCTGTTTCCACCATGATCCGGTTGACATCAAAAGGAGAATCCATGGCAACCGGTCCGGAAACCAGGGTTACCTGCGCCCCTCTTTTTTCAGCGGCTGCAGCAATGGCATACCCCATTTTACCGGATGAATGATTGGAAATGAAGCGGACAGGATCTATGGGCTCCAGCGTGGGCCCAGCCGATATCAGCACCTTTTTCCCGGCAAGATCCTTGACAGT
>CAYNHL010000219.1:0-749 GCA_964397015.1 uncultured Desulfobacterales bacterium
GCTGGGTATCCTTCACTTAGCAAGAGTCCATTCATCATAAACCTTCCCATGCGTTATTGGTTGAAATTAAATATTATTCGTGCCGGCTTGGCCAGTGATGAACTGATAAACACCTTTCTAACAGAATCAGAGCCCGGCGATGGGCTGAAAATTGCCCATGGGCATTTCCATGGAAACGCCGGTCCCGGATGCCTGAGGAACAGATGATAACAGGCCCTGCCAGCTTCAGCGTGATGACCATGAACCTGCGGTTCGGCCGGGCCAGGGACGGTGAAAACCCTTGGGAAAAACTTAAGACAGTTGTTGGACAGTTTCTGAAGCAGCTGCGCATGGATTTCATCGGATTCCAGGAGGTGAACCATTTTCAGGCTGATTTTCTGGAAAAGACTTTGAAGGGATATGGCCATATCGGCCGGTACAACCGGAACTTGCCTTGGTGGCAGTCCAATATTATTTTCTTCCGCAAAGACTGGACCTGCCTGGGACACCGTCACCATTTCCTCAGCCGTTTTCCCGACATCCCTTCCAAAATGGCAGGCTCCCGGTGGCCCAGGCAGTGTGTTCTTGGTTGGTTTGAAAAACAGGGCCGGTCATGATTCATCCGCCTTTCAAACCTTTCAGGCCCATGGGTTCAAAGAAGTGTTTGCGGCAAACCCGCCCGGCACCCTCCACAACTTTACGGGGAAAACCGACGGCCGCCAGTTAACCTTTGACAGGAAAAAGCACTTCCCATGTCATTTCTTATTTCT
>CAYNHL010000219.1:759-3789 GCA_964397015.1 uncultured Desulfobacterales bacterium
GATAAATTTGTAACCACCATCGAGGTGGTGCCTCCTGCCGGCAATGACCCGCAGGCCCTGCTGGCACTGGCCGGTCCGGCCAGGGACGCGGAACGGATCACGGATTCCCTGCATCTGCAGGTTACCGCCACAGATCCAGATAGTGAAACCCAAAACAGCGCTTAACGATCCTTGCTACAGGTTTGTCCAGCGAAGAATACACCCTTTCATCCATTGTCCAGTCTGCTGTATCCGTGGTTTAAGAAGATAGACAGCCAATAAACGATCCAGTTTATAACCGATAGAGGAGGCAGCATGGAAATAATCAGGATATTATGGCCGACAGATCTTTCCGGCAACGCCGAATACGCCCGGCCCTATGTGCAGTCCAGGAAGAATCTGTCCTGAAGCGCAGATTCACAAGAAACCCTGAACGAATCAATCCAATGAATAAAAAAGAGGAACGCCATGGCCCATGAAAATCTGCACGAACCATTTTCACAGTTGTCAGAAAACACCAAAGACATGCACAGAGCTATCATCTCTCTTGTGGAAGAGCTTGAAGCAGTGGACTGGTACAATCAGAGAATCGATATTTGCCGGGACGAAGAGCTCAAAGCCATACTCGCCCACAACCGGGATGAAGAAAAAGAGCATGCAGCAATGCTGATAGAGTGGATGCGCCGGAAGGACAAATCTTTTTCCGAAGAGCTCACCGATTATCTGTTTTCCGAAAAACCCATTGCCGACCTGGAAAAGATCCATAAAAAATCAGAAAAAGACTGACCCCCGGGGGCTTTTTCCCAGCCGGCACGGGCTACTCAAAAATAAGGACCGATACGGATACATGACCGGTCTCTGCAGGCTCACCTCAGAAGATCGGCAGCATGACCGGGATATCATATGTCCGTGCCGGTAGAGAAAACCTGACATTGAAGAGTAAGGCGTCTGTTTCTGCGCCCTATATTTATCAAAGGAGATGGCTGAAGGGAAAAGATCCCCGGATTTTGTGCCTGAAATACGACCGCCTGAAAAAATTCTCTGACAGAGGCCGGGCTATTCGGCTCCCAGCACCGCACAAATCAGATCTTCAGATGAGCCGCTCTTGGTAAAGTAGTCAGCGGCTTCGAGCATGCTTTTGCGGATATGTTTGTCATGATGCATGGAACGTCCGATTACCCTTATGCCTGGGTCTCTGGCCATGATTCTCCGGGTTGCCAAAAGGAATTTACACACTTTTGTGACTGCCAATAGGTATTTTACACCCTGAAAATAAGGGATTTTCCCTATGGCTCCGGTCTGCAAATCCGGGATAAAACCGTAAAAAAGCAGCGGCCGGATAAAGGCATGACCGAATCGGCCTCAAAGGTCTTGAAAAACGAAACCCCAAACCAAGGAGAAAAAAAATGAATATGCCCAGAACCCAGATAGATATGCAGGTGAACCAGGCATGGACCGACTTTACCAATTCCCTGGAAAAATCAATCGATATGCTGGAAAAAGATATCAATGAAGCGTCTGAAATGACGGATATCTGTACGGATGAATGGTGTGAGGCCACAGAGCACTATATCGACGATTTGAGCAACGCTCTTTTTTCCATCAGTGAACCCAGAGGTTCCAGTCAGAAGAAATCTGACAAAATCAAGGCTCTCAAACGAAGGGTATACGATCTGTATGCCAACTACCGGGAGGTCTTCAGGAAAGCAAGTGCCTAACATGGAAAATACACGATATTTCACGTTTCAACTCCAGGTCACCCGGCATAGATTCAATTTGGTTGAAATGATGTCACCCGTGTAAAACTGAACAGCCAACAAAAGGAGGAGAAAATGGCAGATTCATCAGAAAAAGTTCCTGAAAATACCCCCGGTGATTATTATGTGGATAACAACTGTGTGTTTTGTGAGACATGCATTGAACTGGCCCCGGACAATTTTGAATCAAAAAATGATGAATATGCATATGTGCAAAAGCAGCCGGAAACCGCTGAAGAGGAAGACGCTTGTGAAGAGGCAATGGACAGCTGTCCCCAGGACGCCATTGGTGATGACGGATAAGAAAAGAGGTGATTATGAGTGAGAGAAAAAAGAGCATCAGTGCCGGAAAAGATATACCGGTCAAAGACTGACTGCCTGCGAGGCCACGGCACAAATGCTTGATAAAGCCCGCAGGGACGGAGTGGAGACCGCATTTGACCGTGCCCTTTCCATGAAGCCCTGTCCCATAGGGGCTGATTCAGCCTGCTGCAAAAACTGCGCAATGGGTCCCTGCAGGCTCAATCCCAGGGATCCCTACAACAAGGTGGGGATATGCGGGGCAACCGTGGATACGGTCCTGGCCAGAAATTTCGCCCGGATGGTGGCGTCCGGGGCAGCTGCCCACACGGATCACGACATGAGCATGCTGGACCTGTACGGATGAGATGGTCATCCAGGCCATCACCCGTTTCAAAAACCGCAACCTTCCCGTGGAGATCCCGGACATCCGGAATCCAGGCATCCATGGATTTTCACATGAATATATCAATTACATGCTCGGCGGCACTTTCAGGGGATCTTACACCCCGCTCAATGATAATATTATCAACGGCAGAATCCGCGGTGTGGCCGGTGTGGTTGGATGCACAAACCCCCGGGTCAAACATGATGCGGTCCATGTGGCTCTTGTTCAGGAACTCATCAAAAACGACGTACTCGTCCTTCAAACCGGCTGCTCTCAGGTGGCACTGGCCAAGGCCGGGTTTCTGCGGCCCGAGGCAGCTCCTCTGGCAGGGCCGGGTCTCAATGAAGTCTGTGAGGCCGTGGGCATGCCCCCGGTGCTCGGTTTCGGTTCCTGTGTCGACAACAGCCGGATACTGATGGCCGCATCTGAAATGGTGGCCAACGGGGGGCTGGGCAAATCCATCGCCGATCTTCCCGCCGCCGGCGCAGCCCCTAGGGTATCACCGGGGCATGGCCCGGCCCGTGCTGTGGGAGGCCTGGACCGCTGCGCCTACGCCGCCGGTCATCATCACAGGCGGCTTCAGTTTGATTTTCCGGGCAAGGATGG
>CAYNHL010000220.1:0-822 GCA_964397015.1 uncultured Desulfobacterales bacterium
GAATCCGTTCATATCCCGGTCATTCTGTCCCAGGCAGGGTTGCATGATGTGGTGTATAACACCTTTATTATCGGGGAGGGATCTGATGTCACCATTGTTGCCGGATGTGGTATTCACTGTGGCAGTCATGAATCTGAAGGCCATTCCGGGATACATGAATTTCACATCAAGGCCGGCGCAAAGGTCAAATATGTTGAAAAACATATTGCCCTTGGCGATGGCAGCGGCAAACGTATTTTAAATCCCACCACAAAGGTGTTTATGGAGGAAAATGCCCAGGCACAGATGGAACTGACCCAGCTGGGGGGTGTGGATGAGGCAAAACGCTTCAATGAAGCAAGTATCGGTGCCGGCAGTGTGCTTTTGATCACGGAGCGGGTTATGACGGAAAAAGACCAGTCAGCAGAATCCAGAAATGACATCATCCTGGCCGGCACGGACAGCAGGACAAATATTGTTTCGCGTTCTGTTATCAAAGAGAACTCTTCCCAGGATTTTTATGTCAATCTGACGGCAGAAGCCAGATGCTACGGCCACATTGAGTGTGACGCCATAATAATGGACAACGGTATCAATCAGACTATTCCGGCACTGAAAGCCCTGCATTCCGATGCGGAACTAACACACGAAGCCTCCATAGGTAAAATCGCCAACGATCAGTTGATGAAGCTCATGAGCCTGGGGCTCAACTATGATCAGGCTGTCAACCGCATCATACAGGGCTTTTTGAGCTGAAAAGACAGACCGGCTGTCCCCCCCCGGGTGGTATCGCCTGTCATTACACCTGTCCCAGGATATCCCTGATATCCTGGTCCGGTGTTT